>JBBSFO010000524.1:0-4070 GCA_038238655.1 Thermomicrobiales bacterium
GGTGCCCCTCCTCGCCTTTCCCGACGAGCCACGTCTGATCGTTCGTACCCTGCGCCAGACTTTGCGCCCGCCTTCCCACTTGCTCGCGGGCGACGCCAGCCCGGTCGGCGTGGATCGCGCGGGCGAGATCGCCGTTAATGTCGTCCTGCCCTTCGCGCTCGTCTACGGAATCCAGACGGAAAATGAACCGCTCGTCGCGGCGGCGGAGCGCGCATGGGATGCCTACCCTGCCACACGCGGCAACAGCGTCACCCGCGCGATGACGGAGCAACTCGGCGGCCCCGGCGGCCTCCGCGTCCGCACTGGCCGTCTTCAGCAAGGCCTGATCGCCATCTACAACGACCGCTGCAAGGCCCGGATGTGCACTACCTGCCCGGTGACACACCTCATGGCGTTGACTGAGAATCAGTAGCGTACGCGAGCCTACTGCTGCCCACGGGTGCGAGCATCCTCGGCGACGAGTTCTTCGAATTCCCGGCGCACAGCCGCCCAATCCTCGGGATAGTTATGCGGCTGCACGCTGCCAAAACCCTCGGCCAGCCGCGACTCCATACGCTGTACCTTGATCCCATCCGCTTCCAGCACAAACCGCACACTGTATCCCGACGCAAGTCCGAATTTTGCACGCAGAGCTGCGGGAATCGTGATCTGCCCCTTGTGCGAAACTCTGCCTACGTATTCTTTCATGCCCGATTTACACCCTTCAGAACTTCCCTTCCTGAGCTACGACCCGTTCGCCGCAGGCTCGGCCACGACATCAATAGTGACGGTGGTCGCAACTGCGACCGTGCGATAGAGCGGTCAGCCATCTTTGTAGCGCCCAACTAACCAATCGGCCTGCTCCTCGCTCACGCCGACGAGCCGGAAACGGAGATCAATGCGCGCGAATGATGTCGGCGCCTGGCGATCGCGTAGCCCTTCGATGGTCACTTCCATCTGCGCGAGGGCAATGCCCGCATCGCGGGCGGCCCGCTCGATCAGCGTGACACCACAGGACGAGACCCCGGCGAGAAAGGCGTCGCCCGAGGTGATCTCCTCGCCAATCGTCGGACTGTCAATGATGAAATGATGGTTGCGCACCGTGTTCATGCTGCGGCCAACCGTGCCGCTGCTGTAGGAGCGCACCGTATTGACGAGATACTGCTCGCTCATGCTTTTCACCCCTTGTGGCGTTTTTCGCGTCGCGACCGATGCGATGACCAATGATGCACCATCCTACCCTATTTCCGTCAATCGGTGCATGCAATCGCGATACACCGATTCGGCGCGTTTTGCGCTACGATGACGTTGGAAGCCGATTCGTGAAGCGCGACCGCCGCGCGATTGTGAGGAGAACCCGATGAACTACTTTCGCATCTATGCAGGCCCGGACGGCGAAAGCCACTTCGAGGACGTATCCGTCGCACTCGGCGAGCAGCGGGGCGGCTCGGAGTATTCCGATCTTGTTCCGGCGACCGGCGTTATCTTCCGCCGCAGTTCGGCCGATCAGTTCCTCGATTGGCACCCCGCACCGCGCCGCCAGTTCGTCGTCACGCTTTCCGGCGAGGCGGAAGTGGAAGCGAGCGATGGCGAAGTCCGCCACCTCGGGCCGGGCACGATCATGCTGGCCGAAGACATTACCGGCAAAGGCCACATTACGCGCGGCCTCGGCACAACGGAACGGCTTTCTCTGTTCATCCCCCTGCCCGACTGAAACCGGCAGCAATGTTCCCCAATGGGCGGGAAGGCGGAGATGATGCGGGAGCACGACGATGCGACTGGTTGACTTATCGCGCGAGATCTATCATCGGGAGCCGACCGGCCCCGGCGGCGTGCCGCCGCAAGTCTGGGTGTGGCGCTCCCATGAGGAGACGAAGCCGCTCTACACCAACGGCTACTCGTTCACGAACCGCCTGCTGACCTTTCCAGATCATACCTCCACGCACGTTGACGCCCCCCGCCATTTCGACGCGCGCCCCGACGCACCCGATATCGCGACCGTCCCGCTCGATTGGTTCTACGGCCCCGCGCTCTGCCTCGATGTCGCCGCGACGCGACGCCCCGGATGGATTGACGCGGACGATCTCGCCGCCGCCTGCGACCGCCACGGTTTCGCCATCGGCGCACAGGAGATCGTTCTGCTCGCCTCCGGCCATTATCGCCGCACATACCCGCATCCGGAGTTCTTCACCGCCTATCCGGGCATGACGCCAGAGGCGGTGCGCTGGCTGCACGCGCGGGGCGTGCGTAACTTCGGCGTCGAAACGCCTAACCCCGGCCACCCCGACGACCGGACGTTTGAAGTCCATCTCCTTTGCCAGCAACTCGGCATGATCCACATGGAAGGGCTGGCGAACCTCGAAGCGGTCGCGGGCCAACGCTTCACCTTTATCGGCTTCCCGCTCAAAATCCGTGACGGCAGCGGCTCGCCAATCCGCGCGGTCGCCCGCATCGAAGAGTAGTCAGGAGTTCGAGGTTCGAGGTTCGAAGTTGGGAGTTCAAAGTAGATCATCGGACTCTAAACCTCGAACATCGAACCCCGAACCCACCGAAGGGAGATGATCGTGGTTTCGTCTGTTGCTTCCCCGACCGAACCGGCGGCGCTCGCCGATCTGTTTCTCGTCCGCCGGGACATCGCGTTCCTCAACCACGGCAGTTACGGTGCCTGCCCGCGCCCGGTCTTCGAGACGTATCAGGCATGGCAGCGCGAGTTGGAAAACCAACCCGTCGAGTTCATCGGTCGGCGGATGCGGGGTCTGCTCGCCGAGGCGCGCGCCGCGTTCGGCGCGTACGTGGGCGCGGCCGCCGACAACCTGATCTTCGCGCCCAACGTCACCTGGGCGATCAACGCCGTCGTACGCTCCCTCGACCTCAAACCGGGCGACGAAGTGCTCGCCACCGATCTCGAATATGGCGCGGTAGACCGCACCTGGCGGTACTACTGTGCCCAACGCAGCGCGCGCTACATCGTCCAGCCGATTGCCCTGCCGATGACGACGCCCGAGGCGTTCGTGGAGCAATTGTGGGCGGGCGTCACCGAACGCACGCGCGTGATCGCGATCAGCCATATCACCTCCGGCACCGCGCTGATCCTCCCGGTCGCCGAGGTCTGCCGCCGCGCTCGTGCCGCCGGCATCCTGACGGTGATTGACGGGGCGCACGCGCCGGGGCAGGTGGACCTCGATCTGGATGCCCTCGGCGCGGACTTCTACGGCGGCAACTGCCACAAATGGCTCTGCGCGCCGAAAGGCTCCGGCTTCCTTTTTGCCAGGCCGGAGCGGCAGGAGATGCTCGCGCCATTTATCATCAGTTGGGGCTACGAAGCGGACCAACCCGGTCCGTCGCTCTTCCTCGACCATTACGAGCGGTCGGGGACGCACGATCCGTCCGCCTACCTCAGCGTCCCGGCAGCGATTGCCTTCCAGCAGGAGCACGACTGGCCGCGCGTCCGCGCCGCCTGCCACCTGCTGGCGCGCGAGGCGCGCGAGCGGATCGCGGCCCTGACCGCCCTGCCACCCATTGCACCCGATTCGTCTGAGTGGTGGGTGCAGATGTGTACCTGCCCCTTGCCGCCGGTGGATGCGCCGCGCTTGAAGGAGCGTTTGTGGGACGAGTATCAGGTGGAAATACCCGTTGTCTCCCACGGCGGTCGGACGTTCATGCGCGTCTCTATCCAAGCATATAACCGCCCGGAAGACGTAACCCGCCTGGTGGAAGCCCTCACGACACTCCTGCCCGATGCCTGATCGGTCGAACAATCAAACGGGAATAAACCGCCAAGACGCCAAGAACGCCAAGAAGAGAATAAGGAGATAAAACTTTGTTCCCTTTCTTTTCCCTCTTGGCGTTCTTGGCGTCTTGTATGTTGGGCGTTCTCCCGCTCTTCGCCTGATCGCGGGGCAACCGACCATCTTCCGTACTGCGTTCCTGCTCTCCCTTCAGGGTGCCCTCGTATATTGGTGGTGACAGTTCGCGGAAGATGGTGAGGACGCGGGTGCCCATGCAGCAACGACTGCGTCCCAGAGAGTGTCCCCCATCTTTCGGGGCGCGGCAAGTCTGGACCGTATCGAGTGGCGATGACCACGCATCAC
>JBBSFO010000525.1:0-4058 GCA_038238655.1 Thermomicrobiales bacterium
CGGGTTCGTATCTTCCGTCCCAAACGGGTCGTCGCCGTACCACGTGTGGGTCGTCCAGTAGTCGGACGCGAAGCCCGCCGTTATTGCGTTGTACCGCGTATAGGTCGGGTTGCCGACGAACTGACGGCGCAGCGTGTTGCCTGTGAGAAAGTTATAGCCATTGACATAGAACGTCGCGCGCGTGTCGTATGCCGCGAACAACTGGCGGAGAAAGGTCGCGCCACTCCGCATCGCCATCGCCCGCGCTTCCGCGTCTACCACATCATGATCGGTCGCGCCGCCACGCGTGTGAATCAGGCCACCCATTGCCGTCTCGAAATCGAAGGAGAATGCGAGCGCTGCTTTGGCATAATTCGGCAGTGCGTCGAGCCGTCCACCGTCACGTGGTTGCAGGCGCACCGTGTCTACCAGTGCGCCGGGCGGTAGCGTCAGGGCGAGACTGGCATACGCGGCATCGGCGGGCGCGGCGCTCTCCCGGATGGGCACGCCGGCGGAGAGCGTGATCGCGCTCTCCGCCAACGGGCGCAGCATGCTATCCGACCAGAGGACACGGGCGGGGATACCGCCCGCGCCACCTTGCGCGAGCAGGACATGCGCCGAAATCCGGTAGCCGTCGCCCGCCTGCACCGGCACGCGTGGTGAAGTCGCCATACCGGTCTCGTTCACCGCCGTCAGCGTCGTCCCATCGGGCGCGATCCGGGCGTTGGCATCGAGTATCCAGAGCGGCATGATGGTGCCGGAGGCGAGGCGGGTAGCGACGGGTGGCAACAAGTTCGGCACGGTGCTGACGACCTCGGCGTTTGCGGGCGTTGCCGCGCCGCATCCGCTCAGTGTCAGCGTGAGCAAGACAGCGACGCCACTGAGCGCGACCACCCGCTCCCGACGGACGCGCGGAATGCGCAAGCCGCCGACGATCAGCACGAGCACCACAGCGGCGCACAGTGCGACAGGCGCGACATAGACGCTCGTCTCCGTCCCAATCGCGACAATCGCCGGTCGGTCCGCGCCCTTCGTGGCGATGCTCACCGCGATACCGCCGCCGACGCAGGCCATTCCTGCCAGGATGGCGACGGATGCCCATCGTGCCCAGGCGCGGGCGACAATGGCGACGAGCAAGATGTAACCAATCGCTGCAAACGCACCGAACAGGAGTACCGGGCTCTCTTCCGCCACGAGACCAGCCGATTGGCGATCGAGCAGCGCGGGGAGGCCCAACGAGAGGAGCAAAATCGTGGTGGTGACGCGCGCCCGCCACGGCACGTAGTAGAGGCCGATGAGCAACCCGACCCAGCCGACAACGAACAGGGGATGACGCTCGGCAAGGCGACCCAGCGCGGCGAGCGACGCCCGCAGATCCGTCACCGGCGTCGCGAGGAATCGCCCGTCAATCGTCCGCTGCCACGGATCACCGATTGCATATTGCCATGCGCCACGCCACGGGCGACCGAACCATGCGGTAGTGTAGAGCAGAAAGAGCGTCGCCGGGATGGCACCACCAAGCGCCAGCCAGAGCACGCGACGCCACCATCGCCGTCCACCTTGCGCCACGAGTGTGATGCCGACACAACCAACCGCGATCCAGCCGTACCAAGCGGCGAACGGCAAACAGCCGAGGAGCAGCCCGGCGAACGTCAGCCGACCGTGCGGCGTCCAGCCCGCTTCAACCCGTGCATCCGACCCATCCACGAAGATCAACGCGAGCAGCAACGCCGTGAGTGCATACAGCACAACCGCATTGGTTAACGCGCCGACGGGGAAGAGGACGGTCGCGACGCCAAGCGCTCCACCAAGCAGTGCGAGACTCGGGGATAGGCCAAGCCGCCCCCCGGACCACGCGAGCGCCGCCGCCGCAACCAGCAACAGGAGGACCGCCGTGACGCCAATGAGCAGCACCACCGCGTCCGGGTGGCCCAACCCGTCCGCGAGGGGCAGGCCGAACCACGCCGCCGGTACCGCGATCAACGCGGCAGCCGGATCGGCGGACGCGACGAAATGGTTATTGAGAGAGGCGAGACCGGATGCGGAGGCATCGAGCGGGCCGAGCATCGCCGTGTTGCCGTCCACCGCGATGCTTCCCTGCTCGACGAGGCTTTGCGCGGTCGCGAAGACGCCGCCTACCGGCCCTGCCGTCAGTCCGGTGTGGACGACACCAGCGATGCCGAAAGCGACAAACGCACTCCAGACAACGAGGCGGGCGAGCGTCATGCGCGCGACCGCCCCCGCGCCGCTCATGGCGTCACCCCCGGTGTTGTCGCCAGCACGTCGCGCGATTCCGCCGGTATCCGTTTGCGGAGCGGCACCGGATCACGATACCAAGCGATCAATCCGGGGACGATATTCGTCAAGTTCAGGAAGAGGATAAGAAACGAGGCGGCGAGGGCGGTCTCGTGACCGATCCCCTCCCGGCCCAACAGGGCGATGAGCGCCCAATCCCGCGTGCCGATCCCGCTCACGGAAAGCAACCCGGCGAGCGATGAAAGGCCGACGACCGCGATAAACGTCGGCAGTGCCAAGTGGACATCCACCGCACGAAAGCAGAGATAAATGCGTGCCAGCGTCGCCGCAAATGACGCGAACGACCAACCGAGCGCGCGCAGCAGGCTCACCCCGGAGAGATGCGCGTCGTGCACAGCAGCGATCCAGCGCAGTTTTGCGAGGCGTTGGCGCAATGCGGTTGGGAGGAGCAACGCAGCCCGACGCCGCAGCGACGGGCGTGCGGCGACCGCAATGCCAAGCACGGTCACGACGGTCAGCGCGCCGACGACGACAAACTGCACGCCGAACGCGCTGCCGTAGATCGCCACACCGACCGAGGCGGCGGCGAGCAGCATCAGCACATCGAACAAGCGATCCACGATCACGCTGGCGAGCGCGGGCGCGAGATTGCCGCCCCGGCTCTGGACATACCACGCCTTCAGGCCATCGCCCAACTGACCGGGCGTGACAATCGCCGCCCACAGGCCAATTGCGTAGAAACGAACCGCATCCCGCCACGGCAAAGCAATGCCGAAATCCGCCAAGACGATCTGCCAGCGCCGCGCTTTCGGTGCGAGGAGAGGGAAGACCGCGACCGCCGCAATCGCGACCAGCCACGGGTTCGCCGCCCGCAACCCCGCGATCACCCGCCCCGGCCCGACCACCGCAATGGCGACAACCGACAGTGCAACGCCGAGCAGGCGCGGCAGCCAGCGCCGGATATGTTGGAGGGCAAGGGATCGAGCAGGCACAGGCATTACTCCGACGGGAACGTGCGACCCTGGGTGTCGTCACTCGTGCGTTCGACCCGTTCGAAACGCAACGCGGCGATCTGCTCCGAGATCAGCCCCATGAGGAAAATGATGATGCTCGTCAGGCAGAGCAGCACCGTCGAGTTCGTGACGTGTACCTGTGTGATCGCCGTGTACACGCCATAGCCCGTCCCGAGCACAAAGAGCACAAGCGCGATGGGGGCGAAAATCTTCATCGGGCTGAAGAGTGTAATCATCCGCAGAATAATCAAAATGAACCGCGTGCCGTTCTGCAGCAATTTCTGGCCGCTCTTGCCACCCTGCCGCTTGTTGGCGACGATGGGTACGAAGGTGACGTTGTACCCAGCCTTCAAAAACGCGAGCGTACTCGTCGTCGGATATGAATAGCGGTTCGGTAAGAGATGAATGAATTCGAGGATGACGACGCGCCGAAAAACGCGGAAGCCGCTCGTCAGATCGGGAATCCGCGTCCCCGCGAGGTACGACGCCATCCACTCCAGCGCGCCGTTGCCGAGCGCACGCACGCGATTCTGCTGCGAGGTCTTCGTCCGCGCGCCGACGATCAAGTCATACACGCCGGTGTGGATAAGCAGCGAGCCGATGTCCGCCGGTTCCTGCTGCCCATCCGCATCGAGGAGCAGCACGTAGTCTCCACGCGCCGCGCGAATCCCCGTCTTGACGGAGGCGCCATTGCCCTTGTTGTACGGGCTGCGCAAGACGCGCACGGGCAGCCCCTGCAACTGATCGCCCGTACCATCGGTGCTGCCATCGTCAACGACGATCACCTCCGCGTCCGGGTAATCGCCGCAG
>JBBSFO010000526.1:0-4055 GCA_038238655.1 Thermomicrobiales bacterium
CGGCAGGCTGAAGCCCGCCGCCACCAGTATCCTTACACCGAAAGGCGCATCCCGTCATTCGGCACGACGACCGGGCCACTGAAGACTTCGCGCGCTTCGGCAAGCAGATTTTCGGCGTTTGCATAGCGGGCGAGATGCGTGAGCGCGAGCGACCGAGCGTTGGCGGCGACGGCCATTTCCGCCGCCTCGCGAGCGACAGGATGCATTAAGCCGCGCGCACGTGTCGCCCAATCCGCGCCATCGCGCGCGGCGCACAGTGCATCGCAGATGAAGAGGTCGGCATCGCGAGCGCAGGCGATCATCCCATCGTTTGGGACACCATCTGCGCTGAAGGCGAGCGTTCGCCTGTCATGTTCGACGCGCACCGCGACGGTAGGCACGCGATGGTCGGTCGCGAAGAACTCTACTGAGAAACCGCCAATCGTCTGCACGTCGCCGGGTCCAATCTCGATCCGCTCGATGTCGGGGTGCAACGACCACTCCGGGAAGCATGCCGCCATCAACTCGCGGATGCCCGCGTGGGTGTCCGGCAACGCGTAGATATTCAGTGGGATCGAAGCGATGAAGAGCGCGGGCATGCCACCAGCATGATCCATATGCCGGTGGGTCACGATCACGTTGCACAACGCAGTGATCGGCTGGCCGATGCGCGCGAGTTGGCGGGGCAGTTCGAAGCCGCCGCAGGTATCAATCAGTAGCGGCTCGCACCCCGGCGCGGTGACGAGCATCCCCGTCGCACACCGCTCCGGTGCCATCGGCGATCCCGTACCGAGCAGCGTAACGTCCATGGGCACCTCGATTCTCTGCATGACTGAAGGGAGACGAACCACCAAGACACCAAGAACACCAAGAGGACACAGAGGAGAGTGTATACTATTCTTCCTTCGTGTTCCCTTGGTGTTCTTGGTGTCTTGGTGGTTCGATCTCGTTTTTCGTAGGACGTCCGCGCCGCCCTCAAATCGCCATCATTAGTGGCGCTGGAACGGGGTTAAGGAGGTCGTCGAGCACAAGCAAGGCGCGCACTTCGGCGGCAACCTCGCGCGAGCGTTCTTCCTGGACGCAGTGACCGCCTCCTTCGAGTTCCGTCAATGTCGCCTGCGGGAAGCGGTGTTTCAGTGCCGTGATTTCTTCACGCGACACCTGCACATCTTGCATGCCCCAGATGACATGCAGTGGGCACTGCACCGTTTCGGTGTGCGCCACGGCATGAAATGCCGTCTGATTGCGGAGCAGTGCAGAGAAGGACCACATCGCACCCGGCGAGCGCAAGGAACGCTTGATTGCCGCCTGCGTATATGGCTCCATCGCCGCGCGATCCGCGTATGCCGGTGCGGATAGAACGCGATACGGCAGATGCGTCACCAGGCCGAAGAGCAGGCGCGTGACGGCAGGCGTTGCCAGTTTCCGCATCACCGCTTGCTGTCGCGGGCTGTACTCGTCGCCGGAGAGCAGCCCGCCCGGCGCGATGGCAATCACCGCCGCGACGGCTTCCGGTCGCGCCGCCGCCCACTCGATCCCCAGCATCCCGCCGAGCGAATGGCCGACCGGGACGACGCGCGCCAGCCCATATGCCTGCCGCAGATGCTCTAATTGCGCCAGATAGAAGGCGCGACCGTACGGTGCATGGCGCGGTTTGCTCGACGCGCCGAAGCCAATCAGATCAACCGCGTAGACCGGCACATCCGGCCCAACATCGCGGATCAACCGCCCCCACTGCTCGACACACGCCGCGTAGCCGTGAATCAACACGAGCGGCGGCACGCCGCTTCCAAGCACGGGGCGCTCCCAAACGCGGTACCGCATGCCATTCCAGACCTGCCAGCGTTCCGTAACCGTGACTCGCGTCATACGCCTCCTAGTCCCCTATGAGAGCGCGCGGAGCCAGGCCGCAGCGATGCCAATTGCGCACCCAATGAGCAGGCCCCAGTTGCGTTGCAGCGTTTTCGTCGTCGGGCGCATGAAGACCGACACTGCCGCCCCGATCAGGAACACCGCCGCACCGCCGATCAGGACGAACACCGCCGCGTCCCACCGCCCGACCGTCAGCAGCGCCACGAGCAGTAGCGTGAGGGCGAATGATCCCAGGCACAACACCAAAGCGCTGCGCGTCCCGACCACCTGCACGATGCCCCGGACGCCGGACGCCGCATCACGCTCGGCGTCGGGCAAGGCATTGGCAAGATGGAGACCGAAGCCGACCAACACGCCGAGAGGATAAGTGAGCCAGAGCCGGGGGGGCGCATCGCGCACACAGGTCCACGCCCAGATCGGCAGGAGCGGCAAGCCGAGGATGTAGGGGAGAAACGAGACGGCCGTCCGCTTCAGCCAGAGATCGTACACGAGGCCGGCCGCCGTCATCGCAACGACAAAGAGTAGCGATAGTCGCCCAATCGCCAACCCGGCGCCGAGCGCGATGGTGAGCGTGATCGCAGCGAGCCACGCCGCGCCTCGGACGGTGGCACGCCCGGCAACCAGCGGTTTCTGTGGCTTCGCAACTGCATCGAGGTCACGGTCGCGCAGATCATTGACGACGCCAACCGTCGCTTGCGAGCCGATGATCGCCGCCGCGATCAGGAGGAGCGGACGCACTCCCGGCCATCCGTGGGCGGCGAGCAGCGCGAACGCGACCGAGGCAACCGCGTTCATCGCGACGGGGAATGGATGCAGTAACCGAACATACCCGCGCGCGTGCCACCACGCATTGGCGGTGGGCGGCGCGTGCGGAAGGGCGGAGATCGGTTCCAATGCGTACCTCTCACAATCACGTTTGCGCCATTTGGTATCATGGCGCACAAGAAGCAGTGACGATGTTGGCGCATTCTACGCCAACGGAAAGGATGATGGCATGTCTTCCGCCGCACCGGCCCGCACGCAAGGTATCTCGGCAACCGATCTCTTCCGTCTGCACTTCGTGGACGACGTAGCGCTCTCCCCGGATGGATCGCAGATCGCCTGCACCGTCGCCCACGCGGATGGCGAGGTGAATCGCAATCGCGCCAGTATCTGGATTGTGCCGACCGCAGGCGGCGACGCGCGCCAGGTAACGAGCGGCGCAACAAAAGATACGAACCCCGTGTGGTCGCCGGATGGGACGCGACTCGCCTTCGTCTCGGATCGTGGCAAGAAGGGGCAAATTTTCCTGCTCGATCTGGCCAACGGAGGTGAAGCGCAACGGCTGACAATGGATGACGAAATCGCCGCCTCCGAACCGATCTGGTCGCCGGACGGCAAATGGATTGCCTTTTTGGGCAAAGTCCCATCGGTGCCGGAACCCGTACACAACGTCGTGTACACGGACGACAGCGACAAGCCGAAGATCATTACCCGTGCCAAGTACAAGTATGACGGCGAAGGGTTCTTTGACCACACGCGCAAGCAACTCTTCGTCATGGCCACCGGGGGTGGCGACGCGCGGCAGCTGACGAGCGGCACGATGCCGGTCGGGCAGATCGCCTGGTCGCCGGACGGGACGAGGATCGCTTTCGCGTCCAACCGCAGCGAAAACGAAGACCATGAGCGTCGGTCGGATGTTTGGACGGTGACCGTTGCGTCCGGCACACTCGTGCAAGTGACACCACACGACGGCGCGTACGGCAGCCCCACATGGTCTCCGAACAGCACGACGCTGGCGGTTGTCGGCCACGCCGCCCCGGCAAAGGGTGGCGCGAATGACCGCCTGTGGACGGTGCCCGCGACGGGCGGCGCACTCGCACAGGCCACCGACCTCGATCGCTCGATCGGTTCCGGCGTCATGTCGGACACGGGCGCGAACGACCGCCGCCAGCCCGCGTGGGTCGGCAACGACCTGTTTTTCCTTGCCGCAATCAATGGTACGGCGCAGGTCTGGCGCGTTCCCGCAAGTGGCGGCGCCACGACGCAGGTTACGGAAGGAACGCACGCCATCGCCGGGTGGGATATTTCGCGCGACGGTACGACGCTCGCATATGGCGCGTCCACCCCGACGAATCCGGGAGAAGTCCATACGCTCTCGCTGCACGGCGGCGAGGCGACCCAACTGACGCAACTGAACGCGGACTTCGTCGCGCAGTGTGAGC
>JBBSFO010000527.1:0-4053 GCA_038238655.1 Thermomicrobiales bacterium
GCGTTTACCGCTGCGCCTTACACGCGACGACGTTCGCGAGAGAAAACCCAGTGGTGGCAAGCTTCCAGTCTACGTATCAAAGAGGCTATATCCTGCCCCACCAGGGAAATCGCCCCAACGACGTACGTCTGACAGCGGTAAGCCATCTGGCTATCGCCCCGGTGGTGGCGTGCTCCCGCTCGTCTACCTGTCGGGGGCCGCGCTGGTGCCCGTCCCCGCCGCGAAGTACCCCGTGATGTCCACCACGAAGTTCCCTCCACTGCTCGCAAACAGCGTGTACGTCCCCCCTGCCCCTACCCCCACCACGAACCCGTTCGGCGCCACCGTCCCCACCACGTAGTTCAGGTTGCTCGCCAGCGGTGGACTCACCCCACTCGGGTACACCGTCGCGTATCCTGCCGGTACCGGGTTCGCGGCGTTGTCCACCGTCGCGTTCCCCACCAATGCCACCGCTCCACTCGGTACACTCACCCCATTGAAGGCGAAACTCCCCGGCAGCGAGAGGGTTTGCCCAGCGGCGAGGGGGACACCGGAGGCGACGAAAGCCGCTCCCCCGGTCGGGTGTCCAGTCGGTACGCATTCCTGTTGTTGCTGTTGCGGCTGCTGGCGTGGCACGTCCGATTCGTCGGGCTGGCCGGGCAGGTAGCCGGGTTCGGCGCGCATCGTTTGTGTCATCGTACCGAGGGTCTGGGTCATCGCGCCGAGTCGTTGCAACTGCGACATCGCGCCGACGGTCTGATACTGGATCAGCTTGCCGCGCGTGCGGTCGCGACCGGGGGCACGGGCCATCGTCAGCCCCTGGCTTTCATCGCGCACCGCGCCGTGGACCTCGACGGCCATCATCGCCTCCGCCCCGCCCCGGTAGGTCCCGCGTACGACCGCGACATCCGCATAATCCCGCCCGACCGCGATTTTCACATGTCGCCCGGTGCAAGGGATGCCGAGGGTCGCATCCACGCCGACCCAACCGTAGGGCGGCACGAATGCCTCCGCCCACGCGTGGGACGCGCCGCTGTCGGTGATGTCGCCGAGATAGCCGCTGACATAGCGCGCCGGAAGCCCCGCATGGCGGCACAGCGAAAGCAGGAGATGCGCGAAATCCTGGCAAACGCCGCTGCCCCCCGCGATCACGTCCGCGACGGTCGAATGGACATTGGTTGTGCCGAGTTGGTAGGTGAAGTGATCCCGGATATAGACGGAGGCACGCTGGAGGAAGGCAAAGGTCGTCGTTTCCGGGGCGGTGGCGAGCAAGACGCGTGCCAATTGCGCGGACGCAGCGTCCAGAGCCACGTAGGTGCTCGGGCTGAGATACTCAGCGTATTCGTCGGCGATCAGCGGATCATTGGCAAGGCGCGCGAGGGGCGGCGAACCGTCCGGCTCGTCGCCGCGCGGCCCGGAAAGGGGCACATCGGCATCGGCGAAGGTGACGACATCGCTCTTCGCTTCAACGGTCAGATGGTCGTGCAAATAGGGGACGCCGAAATCGTGAACGACGTTGCCGTAATAGTCGCGGAACGTGATCACCGTTGCAGGCGGATCAATCGTCAGATCGAAATCGAGGCAGGTCTGCGTCCTGCCGGAGACAGGCTGCAGGCGGACCTCGTTGAAGCTCTCGTGCACCGGGCTGGCGTAGGTGTAGGCGGTGCGATGGATCAACGTAAATCTCACGCGATTACCTCCTCGGCGCGCAGGATACGGGGCGCGAAATATTGTGCCTGGATATGCTCGCCGATCTGGAAGCATTGCCGCTGGATGTCGAGCAGATAGTCGTGTAAGTCCACCGCGAATACCTCCTCCACCCGCTGATACGCCAGCGCGCTGTGCAACCGGCCGACGGCGCGCTCCGCTTCGTGGGAAGGACTGAGGATTGAGGATTGAGGGCTGAGAAGGGTATCGCTCCACTCATTGCTCATTGCGCGTTGCTCGTTGCTGATGTGGGCAAGAGCGGATTCGACCTCACCGATGGCGAAGCGGATCGAGCGGGGGAAGATGGGCGAGAGCGTCAGCATCTCGATGACCGAGTGTGGGCGGACGGTGCTGCGGTAAATCTTGTGATACGCCTCGTATGCCGAGAGCGAGCGGAGAACGGCGAGCCATTGGTCCCAATCTCCCGGGACAGGACTGAGGACTGAGGACTGAGGACTGAGAGGACTGAGCGGGGTATCATCTTCCCTTAGTCCTGAGTCCTTAGTCCTCAGTCCTTCCGCATCGGAGACGAGGAGGTGATATTTCACGTCGAGAGCGCGGGCGGTCTTCTCGGCGCGTTCGAGGAATTTGCCGGCCTGGAGGAAATACCATCCTTCCTCGCGCGGCATCGTGCTATCGGTGATGCCCTGAAAGAGATGGCTGAACTCCTTGATCGAGCGGTAGAAGAGGTGCACATTCTCCGCGCTGACGGGCGTTTCGCCGAACTCCCGCAGTCGCTGCAATTCGAGGTGGAAGCGATTGAGCACTTCCCACATTTCGCTGGCGATCTGATGGCGCATCGTGCGGGCATTTTCGCGGGCATGGGCGACGCAGGAGACAATCGAGTGCGGATTTTCGGTTGCGAAAGTGAGGTAGGGCGGCACGGTCTCCTCGTCTGCCCGTTCGTGCATGGTGAAGAACCGGGGCGCTTCGCCGACGATGACGATCAGCGCCTCCCAGTGTTGCCGCCGCCGCTCCCGCGCCTCCGGCGACGCGCCCATTTCCAGGGTGTGATGGTAATTCACATCCGTAATGCGCGCCGTATCCTCGGCCCGCTCGACGTACCGCCCGATCCAGTAGAGCGATTCAGCGATGCGACTCAGCATCGCTTCGCTCGCAGGACTGAGGACTGAGGACTAAGGACTAAGTGAGTGTGGAGGACGCTGCGTATCATGTGTTGCTCCGGGATGCTCGTTGTTCGTCACGCTGTCGTTCAACTGCGGAACGGAGACCGGCGACAATGCGAATGACCTCGTCGGCACGCCCCACGAGTTGGTCAAATGTTGGCTGGTCAATGTACTCTGCATCAAGTGCGACATAGAGAAGTGATCGCGTTTCCGCGCATGACGCCTTTGCGGTGGAAAGAAACTGATGGAATTCGCCTCGTCCACCACGATCAAACCCCTCCGCGACGTTGGACATAATCGAGACGGACGCGCGCTGTATCTGGCCTGCAAGCCTATAACCCTTCGAAAAGTGACCTTGACGCGTCACATGATACATCGCTCGGGTCAGTCCGCGCGCTTTCTGCCACGTTACCAGGTCCTCAAATCGCTCGGTCTTTCCCATGGCACTCTCTCCGTTCCCCACTCAGTCTTCAGTCCTTAGTCCTCAGCCCTACCTTAGCACCCACGTATCTTTGCTCCCGCCGCCCTGGCTGCTGTTGACGACGAGCGAGCCACGGCGGAGAGCGACGCGAGTGAGGCCACCGGGGAGGACGTGAATCTCTTTCGGGCCACTGAGGATGTAGGGGCGCAGGTCAATGTGCCGGCCTTCGAGTCGCCCGCCATCGCCCGCTTCGTCGGGTATGAAGGAGGGGCTGCGGGAAAGCGGGATGACAGGCTGGGCGATGTAGTCACGCGGGTTGGCGGCGACGAGGGCGCGAAACTTCTCGATCTCCGCTTCAGTGGCGCTCGGCCCAATCAGCATGCCGTAGCCGCCGCTCTCGTTTGCCGCCTTGATGACGAGTTCGCCCGCGTGCGCGATCACGTATTCCCGCTGCTCGGGATCGGCGGGCAGGTAGGTCGGCACATTGCCGAGGATCGGCTCTTCGTTCAGGTAGTAGCGGATGATCGCCGGGACGTACTGGTAGATCACCTTGTCATCCGCGACGCCTGTGCCGATCGCGTTCGCAAGCGCGACATTGCCCGTTCGCACCGCGCCGAGGAGACCCGCGACGCCGAGCATGCTATCCGATCGGAACGCGAGCGGATCGAGGAATTCGTCGTCTATACGCCGATAAATGACATCTACCGGCTCGCGCCCACGCGTTGTGCGCAGATAGACGCGGTTGTCCACGACAAACAGGTCGCGCCCCTCGACGAGTTCGATGCCCATCTGCTGCGCGAGAAAGGCGTGCTCGAAATA
>JBBSFO010000528.1:0-4052 GCA_038238655.1 Thermomicrobiales bacterium
CATCGGCCGCGACACGCGGACGCTGCGGGAGATGCTGCAACTGCGGGAAATACTTGAACTCGAACTCGTGCGGCGGGTGACGGACATGCACACACCCGATCAACTCGACCGTTTGGCGGCATGCATCTCTCAGATGGATTTAGACGCCGAACGGGGCATCATGGATCCGCATGTGGACCGCGCCTTCCATGACGCGCTCTACGAACCGCTCGATAATCACGTCGTGACGCTGATCCTTCATGCCTTCTGGGACGTGCAGGAAGGAGTTGCTGCCCAAGTCCCGGACGGATCGCCAAGCGCCGCTACGAATGCGCGCTGGCATCGCGACATCCTCGACGCGGTGCAGCGCGGCGACACAGTCGCCGCTGCTGCGGCGATGCGGGCGCAGTTTACCGGTGTACGCAGTCGCCTCAGTCTGCCCGCCGACTAGCCACCGCCTGAGGACGCAGTAGAGGGTCAATCTTGTCGCCGACGATTTGCGGCGCGGCGCGAGTACCCCTGTTCGATCGGTGCGTTCGTTTTTCCGTGTGCGGGAAACGGCATTCTCGCGAAAAAGTGGCGGCGACCGTTCGCCTGCCGAGTATGGGTGCGGACTTCTGCCCGCACCCACCAACAGATTAATCTCCGATGGCGATCCGCTTACCGCGAGTTCAGTAGATGTGCTGCGTGATCCACCGTCTTGCCGCTGAAGGTGCGATCCATCAGGTGCTGGACCGCCATCACATGCGCGCAGGTGCCGTTTTTCGCATGGAAATCGCACGAGCAGCGCCATTCACCGTTTGCGGCGCTGACAGTGTGGACATCATTATCACCTTTGAATTCGACCGAGAGCGTTTGGAGCGAGACACGCCACGGCTCATCCGCGTAGCGCCGGGCCTTTTCGAGTTTTCCGATCATGCTGGAATGCATTTGACCGCCTCCTGCCTTGTCGCGGCTCGCTCCCAAGCCGCTTCTCGAATACTCGGGGCACAGCGCCCCATCTCAAAAATCAAACCACCGCAGGGTGTATGCTCCCTGCGGTGGTTTCGTGGCGTCGCGTCGCTGCTGGATCAATGATGCATCGCGAAAGGGGTATACCACATCCATCGTTCATCACCGCCGCGTATCGCCGTTGCCGATCCCTGATAATCCCATCATACGGCGCAAATATGCGCACGTCAACCGTCCCGCGCAAATTGTACGTACACACACCAACGCAACCGAAAGGATTGTGTTGGTGCATGGATGCCAATCGCTCAGTCCGTCCCTGCTGCGGGCATGTCGGACGCAGTCACGCTCTCGCTGTCATCGCGAATCCTCCCGGACAATGCTGGCTCCGGAACGGGTGCGGGCCGTTCGCCGGGTTCTTCTGAGAAGCCATGGCGCGGCATGCCGCCGTCCGCCGCCTCGAAGATTTGGAAGACCTGCTCCTGGTCGAGCGTTTCGTCGTCGAGCAACCGCTGGGCAAGGGAATCGAGTGCCACGCGGCGCTCGGTGAGCAGTTGGCTCGCGCGGTGATGCGAACGCTCCAACAACTCGCGCACTGCCCGGTCGGCGGCGGAAATCGTGTCTTCACTGTAATCACGGTCACGCGTCAGCTCGCGGCCGAGGAAGACATCCTGCTCGCCCGTCCCGAGGTACAGGGCGCCGACTTCCTCGCTCATGCCCCAGAGGCCGACCATCCGCCGTGCGAGTGAGGTCGCTTCCTTCAGGTCGCTTTCCGCGCCGGTCGTGATCTCACCGATCACAATCTCCTCCGCCGCACGCCCACCGAACATCACGACGAGGCGGCTGAGGAGATACGCCTTCGGGTAGTTGAAACGATCCTCCTCGGGGCTCTGGATCGTCACACCCAGCGAACGCCCGCGCGGCACAATCGAGACCTTGGTAAGCGGATCGGTGCTCGGCGAGTAGTACGCCGCCACGGCGTGACCCGCCTCGTGGTACGCGACGACTTTCTTGTCGAGGTCGGTGAGGATCAGACCGCGCGCCGTCCCGAGAATGATCTTGTCGAGCGCTTCCGCGAAGTCGCGCGCGAAGATCTGCTGGCGGTTGGCGCGCGCCGCATGCAGCGCCGACTCGTTGACGAGGTTCGCGAGGTCCGCGCCCGCAAAACCGGGAGTGGATTGCGCGACACGGTTCAGGTTCACATCCGGTGCGAGCGGCAGGCCGCGCGAGTGAATCTTGAGAATCGCCTCACGCCCCTTGCGATCTGGCAACCCGACCGTCACCTGACGGTCAAACCGGCCCGGTCGCAACAGTGCAGGGTCGAGCACATCCGGCCGGTTCGTGGAGGCAAGGACGACGACTTCCTGCTTCGGATCGAACCCGTCCATCTCAACGAGCAGTTGATTCAAGGTCTGCTCGCGCTCGTCGTTGCCGCCGCCGAGGCCCGCGAACCGCTGCCGACCGACGGCGTCAATCTCATCCACATACACAATCGCCGGCGCAGCCGCCTTCGCTTTATTGAAGAGATCGCGGACACGCGACGCGCCAACACCGACAAACATTTCCACGAACTCGGACGCCGACACGCTGAAGAAGGGCACGCCGGATTCGCCCGCGACGGCCTTCGCCAGCAGCGTCTTCCCGGTGCCGGGAGGGCCAACGAGCAGCACGCCACGCGGTAGCCGCGCGCCGAGCAGATGATATTTGCCGGGGTTTTTCAGGAAGTCCACGACCTCCGTCAGTTCCAGCTTCGCCTCGTCTTCCCCCGCGACATCGCCGAAGGTCACCTGCGGCCGCTCGGCATCATGTACGCGCGCCTGCGTCTTGCCGAAGCCCATGATCCCCTGCTGACCGCGCGTCATCTGCCGACCGAGGAAAACAGCGAGACCAATAAACAGGGCAAGCGGGAGCAGGCTAATCAGCAAATTGAGGAGCAGCGGGAGAAAGCCACCCGAGTCGGTGCCCTTGACGCTTACCTTGACATTCTGCTGCTGCAAGAGCGGCAGCAACGTGGGATTCTCGACGACCGGCAGGCTCGTCTTGAAGTTTGTCACGCTCTTCGCGGCGGCGGCAGTCGTGCCACCGGACGTTGCCGTCGGCACGGCGGTCGTTGTGCTTGCAACGACTCCCGGTCCGCTCACGATCGCACCGCTCTGCACCTTCACGGCGCTCTTGAATATCCCGGTGGCATTGCGGTCTTGCAATGTCAGCTCGCTGACGTTCCCTGCCTGTACCTGGTTGAGAAAATCGCTGTAGCCAACGGCGCTACTGCCCGTCGCGAAGGGGTTGGCGAGTGCGAGAATGTTCCAGATCAGCAGCCCTGCGAGCAGTATCCACCAGACCCAACTGGGCACGCGGAGGCGCGGCTTGTTATTCGGGTCTTCCGTCTTGCGGGGAATGCGCGGGACGCGCTTGTTCGGGTCATCCAGTGGGTTGCGGTCATTCCGGTTCGAGTCTTTCGGAGTGAGCAAATGGGGGCGACCGTGCAGGTCGTCGTGCGACATGGGACACCATCCTTTGATCGCGCAAGGGGCGCGCGGCAGGTGACGAATCGCCGTCACCGAGAGGTACACGCAAAAGCATAACATAGGGCGGCAGCATCGGCAGTAGCCGTCCGCACACCGCACCTTCTGAACCAAGCAGCACGACCCGTACCAGCGCTCCATCCACCTCTAGGCGGGGATGGGTCAGCCACTCATCTCATGATACGCGTTGCATACCGCGTCGGTTTTGCTCGGAGACGATGAGGGTCAGAAAAGACCGACGATTCGACCGTTCGCGTCGAGGTCAACGTGCGCTCCGGCGGGGTCGGTGCCGAGACCGGGCATCGTGCGGACATCGCCCGCAAGCGGATAGACGAAACCCGCACCAGCGGAAAGCCGCACCGCGCGGATCGGCACGGTGAAGCCGGACGGGCGCGCCTTCAGTGCCGGGTCATGCGAAAGCGACAAGTGCGTTTTCGCCATACAGACCGGCAAATTTCCGAAGCCCTGCCGTTCGATGTCGCGGAGGTTGCGCTCGGCTTCCGGCTGGAATGCGACACCGTCCGCGCCGTAAACACGCGTCGCAATCGTCACAATCTTTTCCTTGATTGGCATATCGAGCGGATACAGGAACCGGAAGTC
>JBBSFO010000529.1:0-4047 GCA_038238655.1 Thermomicrobiales bacterium
AATTCTCATCCCTGAATTTCTTTGCGTCCTCTGCGTTCTCTGCGCCACTGCGGTTCTCCCCGGTTTCCATTCTCGGTTTCATTCCGCCACGCCGCACCAGTCGAGGATGAAGCCCGCGAAGACTTTGGTGGTCGGGACGAGAGAATTGAGATCGAGCCATTCATCGGCGGCATGACCGTTGCCGCCCGTCGCGCCATAGCAGCCCGCTGGGACACCGACGAAGTTGTAATAGCGCATGTCGCAGATCGAGGTTTGCACGCGCGAGGGCATCTCTGTTCCGAAAACGCGCCGGTGATTCTCCGCAAGCAGCTGCACGGACGGCTCATCCACCCCAACGACCGACCCGCCGCTCTGGAAGCCGTCGTATGTGACGGTCGGCGGATGCGCGTGGAGCCAGTCGTCCGTTTGGGCGGCGGCATGGATCGCGCCCTCGATGGCGAGGCGCGTTTCCGCAACACTCTGGCCGGGAAAGAAACTGACGCGGCAATGCAACTCGCACGCGCCGGGCACCGTGCTCGGCCAATCGCCGCCGCGAATCACACCAATATTCAGGTTGATCGGATGGGTGACGTGCGCGAAAGCCGGATGCACATGCGCGTTCATCTCCTCGCCCAACGCTTCGAGCGCGCGGATGATCGGCACCGCTTTGGAGATCGCATTAACGCCTCGCCACGCATCGAGCGCGTGCCAGGACTTGCCCGCAATTGCTACCCGGAACCACATCACGCCGAGGTGCGCCCGCGTGAACCAGCCACACTCCGGCTCGGTGACGACCGCCGCATCCGCACGATGGCGCAGGCTGGCAGCGAGCGCGCCGTTGCCCGTGCATTCCTCCTCGACCACGCTATGCAGGATCAAATCGCCCTTCAGCCCGATACCGAGGTCGTGCAGCACGCGCGCGAGGAAAAGGTTGATCGCCACGCCGCTCTTCATGTCGAACGCGCCGCGCCCGTACATCCAGTCCCCGACGATTTCCGCGCCCCACGGATCGTGCGTCCACGTGGAGACTGGTTCTGGGCTGACGACATCAATGTGACCGTTGAGGATCAGCGACCGGCCGCCGCCCGCACCGCGCGCGATCCCCGCGACATTCGGTCGCCCGGCGAACGGCACACCGCTGTCGCCCGCGTTCGGCAGTTGCTTGAGCGCATCGTCGAGGTCCCAAACATCGGCTTCCATCCCGGAGCCGCGCACATGTTCCGCGACATACGCTTGCGCTGCCGCCTCCTGCCCAAGCAAACTCGGCCGCTGGACGAGTGTCGCGACCGTCTCCACCACCTCATCCCGCCGCCCCTCAATCGCCGCCCACACCCGCTCTCTCAACCGTTCATCAATCATCGTTCACTCCACAGACAAACCGATTGAACCGCAGAGACGCAGAGGATGCGGAGAAGGAAGAGAAGAGAGAAAGACGGGTTGCTATCATTTCTTTTCTCCTCTGCGTCTCTGCGGTTCAATCGGTTTGCCCTATCCCACGCGGTAGCGGGCGATTTTGTCCGGGTCGGGTTCGACGCCGAGGCCGGGGCCGGTGGGCGCGGCAACGTTACCGTCGGCATCCACGCGGATCGGCTCCTGCATGTACCACTGGAAATCGTCGGCGGACATGCCGGGTGGCTCGTGCAGCAACTCGAAATAGGTACCGTTCGGGATCGCGCAGGCGAGATGCAGGTGCGCGGCGATGCCGACACCGCCGCCGCCGTGATGCGGCGCGACGCGTTTGTGGTGCATCTCCGCCAGTGCGGCGATTTTCCGCAGCCCGCTCATCGTCTCGGTGACGAGCGCTTCGGGCTGGAGGATGTCGTAGACATCGCCCTCGATCATCGTACGGAATTCGTGCAGCCCTCGGTTATTCTCGCCGCCCGCGATCAGGATGTCCACCGCCGCGCACAGCCGCCGGAGGCCGTCGAAGTCATAGCGGTCGAGCGGTTCTTCGAGCCAGTAGACGCCGAGCCGTTCGAGCTCGCGCGCCGTCTGAACCGCCCGCTCGTACGTCCAGACCGGGCCCTCCTCCGGCTGAGGCGTGCCGGGCTGCTGCGCCTGGTTTGCGTCCACGAGGATGACGAAGTCGTCGCCTATCGCGCGGCGCACACCCTCGACCTGGGCAACATCTTCCTTCATTGTCCAGTCATGCAGGCGCAGTTTCATTGCGCGCCATCCCCCAGCGCTGGCCTGCGCGGCATCTTCGCCTCGCTGCTCGCCGGAACGCGTCTCGAGGCAACTGGCATAGGCGGGCACACGGTCCTGATACGCCCCCCAGAGACGGAACAACGGCTGCCCGACCGCCTTGCCGATGATGTCCCACAGCGCGATTTCCACGCCCCACGCACCGCCCGCATTGCGAAAAACGCGCGCGTGCTGTTCGAGCGCGAACGGGTCCTTGCCGACGAGCATGGGCTTCAAGATATCGGTCACTTTGGACAGGTCCTGTGGGGACGCTGCGCCCCAACCGACGATCTCCTCATCTGTTGTGACCTTAATCAACCCCGAACTGAGGTTCGTCCACGTCCCGCCCGGTGTCCATGCGGGCCGGATCGTCTCGGGGAACGGTGGGCTTTGTAGCCGGATCGTCTCGATGTCCGTGATTTTCATTGCGATACTGCCTCCCTCATTCCGTTGGTAATGTAGGCTTTCCAGCCTGCGATCGAGTCGCAGACTGGAAATCTGTCCAAAGGGCATTGGGCGTGGTAGCCGGATGCCCCTGTCATGTATGGAAGTATATCTGCATCTGTGCGCCGGTGAGGAAAAGAAGAATCAGCGTAGCAGTTCTTGAACGTTCGCCACGAACCGCTGCGCCTCAGAGATGAGCGGGCGCACCTTCTCATCTTCAAACGCGATCAAATCTTCATAGTCACCATCAAGCCGTGTGTCGAATAAGTCGTTGTAGAAGTTTCCAAGGTCCTGATCTATGCGCGCAGTCCGGACATAGCGCTGATTCAAGAAACCCCGTACTCCGGTATGCTTCTTCGCCGTCGCACCATCGCGTTCCATGAGCGCGGATGTGGCATAGAAACAGGCATAGTAGAGACGGTTGACGCACGAGTTCCACGATTCCGCCTGTGCAAGCATCTCCGCATCCACGAGACTCTGTCTCGCTCGCTCCATCCGATAGCGAACCACGTCATCCATCGTCGTGCTCAAAGTGCGATACCTTCGCGCGCTACAGTCCGGTGGAATGGAATCGCCGCATAGTAATCGCTGTACCATTTCTCCTTACTTCGCACAGCGGTACTCAGCACCGTATCCGTTTCGCGTTCGAGATCATAAACCTGATAGCGAACAATCCGTTCCCGTTCGTTCGTCGCTTCGCCATCGAGGAGAACGAGCAAGTCCCAATCGGAATCAGGTTCGGCGTCGCCACGGGCGCGGGAGCCGTAGAGGATGATCTGCGCGGTCGGCTCGACAGCATGCACCGTCTCGCGGATACGACGCAGCAGCACCGTTTCCTGCTCGGTGAATGTGCGGATCGTCATTGCGGCCACCTTTCCTGCACAGTACGTACCGCCATTGTACCGCGCCGCGTACGGTGTGGTTTTATTGTCTGGCGAGAACCTGCTCGCGTACAAGGTGCTTCTGGACTTTGCCGAGGGCGTTGCGGGGCAGGGCGTCCACGAAATGGACGGTGCGGGGCTTCTTGTAGGAAGCGAGTTGGTCGCGGCAGAAGGTAATCAGCGTATCCTCCGTCAGCGCGGGATCGTTCGGGACGATGACCGCCGCGACCTGCTCGCCGAACTCCGGGTCCGGCAGGCCGATGACGGCGACCTCCGCGACACCGGGGCACTGCGCCAGCACTTCTTCGACCTCGCGCGGATAGATATTGTAGCCGCCGCTGATGATTAACTCCTTCGCGCGCCCGCTGATTGTGTAATAGCCGTCCACGCTGCGGTGGCCAAGATCGCCGGTCGCGAACCAGCCCTCCGCATCGAAGGCTTCGGCGGTGGCGTCCGGTCGCTGCCAGTAGCCCGCGAAGACGTGTGGCCCACGCACCTCGATTTCGCCCGTCTCACCATCGGGCAGCGGCTCCCGCGTGCGGACGGCCACGACGCGCGC
>JBBSFO010000530.1:0-4046 GCA_038238655.1 Thermomicrobiales bacterium
CAGTTTCCTCGGCCTCGGCGCGCAGCCCCCCACGCCGACCTGGGGTGCGGACATCAACCATGCCCGCGCCTATCTCTCCAACGGCTTCTGGTGGATGAGCGTCGGCCCCGGCGTCGCGATCCTGCTCACCGTCTTCTCCTTCAACGTCCTCGGCGACAGCATCCGCGACATCCTCGACCCCCGGCTGCGGGATCGGTAGACCTCACCCCCCGGCCCCCTCTCCATTGCTTGTCAGCAATAGAGAGGGGGAGAAATGCCAAGATTCGTAGGGGCGCATTGCATGCGTCCTCCCCGTCCTTCGTAATTACGGCCGCTTGCTAACTTGCTTCGTAACTTTTGAGCAAGAAAGGTTTCGCTCTTTCGAAATCCTCGTCATTGCGGATCGTGATTTCCAGATCACCCGTACTCCTATGACCGATTGTGCGAACGTCGCGAGTGAAGCCTTGTTCGACTGTAATTGTATCTGGATTGACTTTTACAAATGCGCGAATGGTGCTGGTGCTTGCCTGAACCTCCAAGCAGGTAAAGTTCCTTATTCGCTTGAACGCAACGTATGGTTTCAGCGTTTTCACTTGGACATCATCTCCAAGAGCGAGAAGGAACGCTTTTATCGCTTCAAAACGGTCGCGAGTTTCTTGACTCGACTCAGCTAGGGAATCTCCAATAGTCTTGTCAGCGTGTTTGCTCTTGGTCTTTACAAGAGTAGCGCCTGCCGGGCTTTCTTCAATGCTTGGTCCGCCTGTAGCGTTCACCAACTCAAAGAGAAGAAAATCAGTGCCATAGCGCCGATAGCGGATTAGTTCAATGTTCCGGTTCATTTGCTGAACGGCATGCTCATCATACTTGGTAAAATCGCCTGCAATGCATAGCAGGCGCGGTGCAGACCATTCGATAGTGTCTGCTGTCCCTTGCCCAAACTTGTTCATCACGAGCAGGGTGAAATCGGCTTTATGTTCCATAAGCCAGTTGAGGTAGTACAAGCCTTGAAGAACGACCGTTTCATTTACCGCGCGTTTGTATTCGATGATAACGGGGTAGCCGTTCTCATCAATGCCGAGCGTATCAATTCTGCCCCCGTGGACTTTCCCTGTGCTGTGTTCTGACGCAAGAAAGCGGATGCCGAGAAACGTTTCCAAATTCTGCTCGATCAGCGTTTGCAGCGACTTTTCGAGTTGAACTGACGTGCCTTTCAATTCTTCGACGGTGCCATTGTTTGTGCGGAAGAGCTTGATATCGCTCATTGCGTGCGTGCTCCTGTATCTCGCGCTATCGCTGATTACGACGCTATCATATCGTTGCCGCATGATTTTCGGAAGCGATGCATCCGTTCGGCGGGCTGGTACGTTCGGTTGGAAGGGAAACCTACCCCCGGCCCCTTCCGTCCCTCGGCGTGGAAAGGAACCGGGGGTTAGGCCGATCCGGTACACTACGCATGACGAGGCAACAACGCACCAAAGGAGCAATGCAGGATGGCGGGCACACGGAGCAAATACAGTGTCGTGGTGATCGGCGCGGGCACGGCGGGGATGACGGCCGCGCGGTTGTCGGCAGAGTTAGGGCACACGGTCGCGATGATCGAGGAAGAGCGAGTCGGCGGTGAATGCCTGTATACCGGCTGCGTCCCGTCGAAGGCACTGATCGAATCGGCAAAGGTCTTTTATCAGATGCGCCACGCGGCGGACTACGGCCTACACGCGGACGGTATCGCCGTGAATTTTCCGGCGGTGCTCGGTCGCAAGGATACAATCATCGCGGAGATCGCTAAAGGCGAGAATGCCGAGGTCTACCGCAAGATCGGTATTGATGTGATCGAGGGGCGCGCGCATTTCCTCGACGCGCACACCCTTCAAGTGGGCGGCCGCGAAATCGCCGCCGATGACATCGTGATTGCTACCGGCTCCGAAGAAAATGTCCCGCCGATCGATGGTCTCCACGAAGCCGGATTTATGACGAACATCCAGGTCTTGCAGAGCGTTTACGACATGCCACGCTCGGTCGTCGTGCTCGGTGGCGGGCCGATTGGTTGCGAATTTGCGCAGATTTTCGCCCGTTTCGGCGTACCAACGACGATTGTCGGGCGCAACGCGCGTCTACTACCGAAGGAAGACCCGGAGATGTCCGCCGCGCTCAAGGAAATCCTGCTCAAAGAGGGAATTACCGTTTACACCGGCACCGAGGCGAAGCGCGTCGCCGTCGAGGGGCCGGATAAAGTCGTCACCGGCATCCGCGACGGGCAGGAAGTGACCGTGCGCGCGGAGATGATTATCGCCGCCGCCGGGCGCAAGGCGCGCATCGAGCATCTGCAACTCGAAAACGCCGGGATTCAGGCCGAACGCAAGGGCATCCCTGTACAGGAGACGTTGCAAACCAAGGTGCCACATATCTGGGCGGCGGGCGACTGCACGGGACTCTACCAGTTCACGCACGTCGCGGAGTACCAAGGGCGACTCGTCGCGCAGAACATCGGCAAGCCAGGCAAGCGAACCAAGGCGAAGAAGGCGGATTACCGCGTCGTGCCGTGGGCGACCTTCACCGATCCCGAAGTCGCGCGCGTCGGCATGACCGAAGAAGAGGCGCGCAAGGAATACGGCGACAAGATCGAAGTCCTCCGCTGGCCCTTCGACCGCGTGGATCGCGCGATCACGATGGGCGAAACGCAGGGGTTCATCAAGGTAATCCTCGCGCCGAAGGGGATCACGAAGATGCTCGGCGGCGGGCAGATCGCGGGCGCGCACATCATCGGGCCGCACGCGGGCGATATTCTGCACGAACTCGTCGTCACAATGCAGGCGGACGCCTTCGCGGGCCGCGTTGCGCAGGCGATCCACGCCTATCCGACGCTCTCACTCGGTGTCCGCCAGGCCGTCGGCCAGCGGTGGGACGCGGGCGTCGAACCAATAGACTAGCGGTGCGGTCCCCCTCCCCTGTCCCCTCCTCCGTGCATGGGAGAGGGGACCTCGCAGCGGGGCCGGGTGCCCTCTGGGCGGCATGGGGGAGGGGGGCTTTTAGTCCCCACGCGGCCCTTCGCTCGCCCGTGTCGTGACGACTTCGACGGGGTAATTGGCGGCGCGGAGGGTAGCAACGACCTGGGCGGCGTGGTCGGTGTTGCGCGTCTCGACGATCATCTCCAACCCGACGGGGCCGATGGCGGTGTAGGGGCCAATCCGCTGAATCTCGACGTGGAGGATGTTGACGCGCTCCTGTGTCAGCACGCCCGTCAGTGTGTGGAGCGCGCCGGGCTGATCGGGCAGCCACGTCTTGAAGGCGAGAAAGCGCCCGGCGGAGGCGAGGCCCGTTTGGATGCACTTGTCGAGCAGATTCGGGTCCACATTACCGCCGCTGATCAGCACGCCGACGTTGCGGCTTTGCTCCGGCAGGAGGTCGCCGAGCGCCGCCGCGAGGCCCGCCGCGCCTGCCGCCTCGGAAAGCAGTTTCTCGCGTTCCAGCAGCAGTACCATTGCGCGGGCCATCGCCTCATCGTCCACCGTCACCATCTGATCCACGAGCGTGTGGATGATCGGGAAGGTGTGCGCGCCCGGTTGAGCGACGGCGATGCCGTCCGCAATCGTCGAGACGGGCAGTGTTTGCCGCGCGCCGGACGTGAAGGATGCCACGCAGGCGGAAGCACCCGCCGCCTGCACGCCGACGATCTTCAGGGACGGCTTGAGCGCCCGTGCCGCTGTCGCGATGCCCGCCAGCAGCCCGCCGCCACCGACGGGCACAACAAGCGTATCGAGATCGGGCGCGTCGGCGAGCATTTCGAGGGCAATTGTTCCTTGCCCGGCGATCACATGCGGGTCGTCGAAGGCGTGGACGTAGGTCATGCCGCGCTCCGCCGCCAGTGCATGGGCATACCGCGCCGCCTCATCGTAGGCGCTGCCGTGGAGGATCGTCTGCGCGCCCTGCCGCTCGATCGCTTCGAGTTTCGCGAGCGAGACGCCGACCGGCAACACAATCGTCGCGGGATAGCCGAGGAGCCGGGCGGCGAGGGCGACGCCCTGCCCGTGATTGCCCGCCGAGGCGGTCAGGAGGCCGCGCGCCGCGAC
>JBBSFO010000531.1:0-4041 GCA_038238655.1 Thermomicrobiales bacterium
AGCGCGATTCACGCGTTATTGAGGCATTGAAGATAGGCGCGCACATCAGTCGAATGGAGAATACGGTGACTGAACAACTGCGTGTCGAGCGGGTGCATGCGATGCCTGCCGATCTTCTCTGCCGGGTCAATGCCCGTTTCCCAGACCATCAATGGGAAGCGACAAATGCCGCGCGCTTCTGCGATGACGCCGCGAATGTGCTGCTCGTCGCCTATCGCGACGATCTGCTGTGTGGTCTGCTCATCGCCTATTGCTTGCGCTGCCTCGATGGGCGCCGGGCGCAACTGTTCATTGATGAGGTGGACGTGCATGAGGATAGTTGGCGTCGCGGCGTCGGGCGAGCGATGCTTGCTATTGCCCTGCAAATTGCGCGGGAAATGGACGCCGACGAGGTATGGGTACAAACCCATGCCTCGAACGCGCCCGCCGTCGGTCTGTACCACGCGCTCGGCGGCATCCCGGAGAGTCCCGACGAAAGGATCGTTTCATTCGCCTTCGACATCGAAGATTCGTGAAACGACTGCGCCCAAAAATGATCGGCAGTAACGAACGGCCATACCAAGGACGGTTACCGTAGAAATCATCATTTCACGGATGAAGCAGTAGAGAAGGTCGCCGCAGGCGACGCACGATGGCGAGGTTGGAGTACTCCAACCTCGCCATTGCGTGAATGCGCGCCCGGCGTCTTGCGTGTGCTTTGCGCTCGGCGTGCCAAAGCGGTCGGCGGGTTACGAGCGTTCCAGCGGCAGCGAGACCCACCGCCGTTCACGAAACGACAGTTCGACGGCGTTGATCGCCTCCTGTACCCACGCGCCATCGGTGAAGTCGCCTTGTGTGGGCACGTCGTCAATGATCTCATCGAGGAAGTTGGCGATCAGGTTGGCGTAGAAGAGCGAGCGCCATGATTCGTTGTTGCTGCCGCCGCGTGGGTAGAAGCGTTCCGGGATTTCCTGCTCGACGAACTCGACGGCATCGGGCGTGGCGATCTTAATCGTCTCTGCCTTGCCGAACTCCTCGATCAGGCGGCAGATAATCGCGCCCTTCTCGCCGTAGATGCGTGCCTCGATGCCCGGGTAGTTGCCGACCGTGACGAAACTCGTCTGGATCGAGGCGAGTGCGCCATTCGTATACTCCGCCAGATAGATGTCGCCGTCGTCAATATTCATCCGCATCATCCGCCCTGTCTGCCGCACGACGCGCTCCGGGACGAAGTTGCGCATCGTGCCGACAACCTGCGCGTAGTCTGCGCCGACCCACCAATGGCTGAGATCAATGACCGGCGCGCCATATCCCTCCAATGAGGAGACCTGGATGACCGATTGGTCGGCGTCCGGGTCGGCCTGACGGAGGGGGCTTTGCGGATTGAGCCACTGGGAATTCTGCTCATAGCCGTTGAAGATGTAGGGCGTGCCAATGAACCCCCCATCAATCAACTCTTTCGCGTAGCGCACGCCGGGGCTGTAGCGGAAGGTGAAGCCGAGTTTGGTCTTCAGCCCCTTTGCCTTCGCTGTCTCCGCTGCTTTCAAGGTGTCCCGGAAATCGTAGGCGACGGGCTTCTCGCACAGGACATGCTTGCCCGACGCGAGCGCGGCGGTCGCCAGTTCCCAATGCGTGGCCGAGGGTGTGACGATATCAATTACATCAATATCGGGCCGCCCGATGACCGCCTGCCAATCGTTTGTCGCCTCCGGGATGCCGAAGTGCCGCGCATACTCCTCCGCAAGACCCTTCTGTACATCGCAGATCGCGACGACCTCGCAACGCGGATCGCGCTGCCAACCGGGGATGTGCGCCCCTTTTGCCCACGCTCCCGCTCCGAGCACCGCGACCCGCACCTTGCTATTCTTCATAGATTGCGCCTTTCATCGGCAAAGAGGATCGAACCACCAAGACACCAAGGACACCAAGAAAATACAGAACGCAGATACGTGAATTATCTTGGTTTGTCCAATGTTCCATGTCCTCTGGTGTTCAATCCTTTTCTCTTGGTGTCCTTGGTGTCTTGGTGGTTCGATCCTTCCCCTTATCCCCGATCCAATGCTTCCAGGACTGGCGCGAGGCGTTCGATGCCTTCGACGGTGCGCGGTGAGGTCCAGATTTGGACATGCGAAATGCCCTCGTCGGCGAAGGCGCGCAGTTGGGCCGCCATTTCATCCGGCGAGCCGGTGATCGCCGTCGGGTTCGCGTGCGGGCGATTGTGGATGGGCGGTGTATCCGGCCGGTTGATGAAATCCACGAGTACCGAGGCGGACCGCCCGAGCGTCGCGGGATCGCGCCCCGCTGCGGCACACGCCGCGTCCACAGTCGCGCGCAGTGGCGGGATTTCGCTCGCGTTGCTGTTGCCGAAGACGAGGTAGCGATTCCACAAATCGGCGTACTTGGCGGTAAAGCCGAGCATCCGCTCGCCCATCGTGCCGACCATGATCGGCGGGCCTTGCGGGCGCGGGCCGCTGATGCGCAATTCGCACTCCCGCGCGGAGTAATACGTGCCCTCGTAGTCAATCTGTCGCTCGCGCAGGAGCGTGGCGATAATGTGCAGCGCTTCCTCGAAGCGGCTGGCGCGGTGGTCGTACGGGAAGCCGAAGGCGCGGTATTCCGGCTCGTGATAGCCCGCGCCGATTCCGAGAATCAGCCGCCCATTGCTGATGTCATCAATCGTGTTCGCCATCGAAGCGAGCAGCGCCGGGCTGCGGAAGCCGGTACAGATGACGAGCGTGCCGATCTCCACCCGCTTTGTCGCGGCAGCGAGCGCGGCGAGGACGGCCATGCACTCCCACGTCGTCTCGGTTTCTTGCGTGAAGCGAAAAATTAGGTGATCGGGGATCCAGACTGAGTCGAGTCCCACGTCCTCCGCCCGCTGCGCCATCGCCGCCACATCCGACCAGTGCGGCGTCGCGCCATCCATCTGCCCCTCGACAATCGGCAAAAACACCCCCACCTTACACGGACGAGTCATGCGCAACTCCTTTGATCATATGGAAAACAGTTGAACCGCAGAGACGCAGAGATGGAAGAGAAATTTCTTTTGGCTTACCTGTCCACGCTCTCTGCGTCCTCTGCCGGGCGCCCTCTGGGCAGCATGCGGTTCAAGCGGTTTCTCCCGTCACTATCCCTTGTCGAGTAGTTCCAGCACCGGCGCGAAGGCGTCCACGCCGACGCGGCTGGTGGGCGTGAGCCAGAGCTGAACGTGCGAGATGCCCTCGCGGGCGAAGCTGCGCAGGGTTTCGGCCATCTCCTCCGGCGAGCCGGTGATTGCCTCGCCCGGCGCCGTCCGCCCCGCGACCGCCACGCCGACGCTGAGCGTCCGGTCGAGCGTGGCGGGGTCGCGGCCGTGCGCCCGGCAGGCGGCGTCAACCGCTTCGCGAAGGGGTAGCACGCTCTCCGGCTTGCTGCGGCGGTTGATCGTGCCGTTCCATTGGTCGGCGTACTGCGCGGTGAGGCGGAGCATCCGCTTGCCGGTGCCGAGGGCGCCGATCAGAATCGGCGGGCCGTTCGGGCGCGGACCGGCGGGGCGGCGCTCCAGATTGTGCGCCGAGAAGTGCTCACCCTCGAAGTTCGCGATCCCGTCGTGAAAGTAGGCGTGGATGATCTTCAGCGCCTCCTCGAAGCGGCCGATGCGGTTCTCGTACGAAATGCCCATCGTGTCGTGCTCGTAGCCGGAGTCGCCGCCGCCTATGCCGAGGATGACGCGCCCGCCGCTGATCTCATCAAGCGTATCCGCGATCTTCGCGAGTACGCCGGGGTTGCGGAAGCCGGTGCAGGTGACGAGGGTGCCGAGTTCGACGCGCGGCACCGCCGCCGCGATCGCCGCCATCAGCGTCCAGCAATCCCAGAAGCCAGACGCGGCCTCTTTCTGGTCGCGGGGCGTGCCGTCCGGATTCAGGCCGAGGTCGCCGCGCGGGAAAAGAAAATGATCCGGGAACCAGAGCGAGTCGAACCCCGCCTGTTCCGCATGCGCGGCGAGCGCGAGGATGCGCGCCCACTCCGGCCTGCGCCCCTCCGGCCCGACCTGCGCGTGCTGGAAGAACAATCCCACCTTCA
>JBBSFO010000532.1:0-4039 GCA_038238655.1 Thermomicrobiales bacterium
CGTCCACTAGTTTCGCCGTCCAATCGGTGTCCGGCGCGCTGGAACTGGCGCAGAGGATCAGTTTGACTGGCCCGGTCACTTCTACGGGTTGTTCGAGCGGCGGCGTGGTGTAGACGAGCACATCCTCGCGCGCCTCGACGGGGCGCTGATCGTATGCGCCGCCCAGATTGAAGACGGCGTTGCAACAGAGGCCACCGCCCATCGTCGGGACGGGGTTGCGTGGGTTGTAGGCGTAGGAGTCCGGCGGTTCGGATGCCGCAGGCGATTCGCGGCTGAGTGCGCCGTCGCCGTGGAGTGCGTTTGCCTTGCCGCCGCTGTGCAGAAACCACTCCTGCCACTCGGTGCGGGCGAGCGGCCATTCGTGCTCGCTCCGCCACTGGTTCGTGCCCATCACGAACAGGCGGGCGGGCGGTTCCGCGTCTATGCCGTTCTCGATGCCGCGCAGCCAGCGGTCGTACCAGCGCAGATGGATACCATCCACATCAATCACCGCGCCCGTCGAGCGCATTCCGAAGTCGTACGCGCCGATCGGGTTGCCGCGCACCATGCCGCCGTGGTTCCACGGACCGAGAAGGAGGCTCTGCCGGTCGCGCACCGCCGCCGGAGCTTCCGCGCGCATGCCGGTGAAGTTGTCAATCGTCCCCTTCTGGAAGATGTCATACCAGCCGCCGATGTTCAGCGCGGAGATATGCAGCGCGTCGTGCCGGGTTGAAACATCGAGGTTTGCCCAGAAATCGTCGTAGGTCGGATGGCGCATCCAGTCGTCGTAGTACGGCGCAAATTCACGAAGGATTTCGTGGCCGCCGAGCGGCAGGCGCGCGAACTCGTCCGGCAAGTTGTCCGCGCCATCGAGCAGTGCGTGGAAGATCCCATCGGCAGCCGGGTCTTCCTTGCGCTTACGGAGGACAGTGTTGATCGCCAGCACGGACATCGTCCACGAAAGGTTGAAGCCGAGTTGAAATGCGCCGCCCTGATAGGCCCACCCGGCGTGGTAGTCGGCGGCGGTGATATTGGGCACGATTGTTTTCAGGGCGGGGTGGCCGCCAATCGCCGCCTGCCACTGCGTCATCCCGACGTACGAGCCACCGAACATGCCGATCTCTCCGTCGCACCACGGCTGCGCGACGAGCCAGTCCAACGTGTCGTAGCCGTCCTGACGCTCATTGACAAAGGCGAAAAACGCTCCCTCCGACTCGAACCGCCCGCGCACATCCTGCACGACAACGGCGTAGCCCCGACCCGCCGCCCGCAGGATGAAGGGCGCGGAGGCTCCGGTGTTCTGCTTATCGTACGGCGTGCGTTGCAACAGCGTCGGATACGGCCCCGGCCCGGCTGGTCGGTAGACATCGGCAAACAGCACGATCCCATCACGCATCGGCACCGGCACATTGCGATCAATGGACAAACTGAGACGTTCCGGCATCGTTATCTCCTCCATGTATCTCGATAGCATTCTCTGCATCGTAGCACGCCCGCGAACTGGCGGGGACCCTAACCCCGGCCCCTTCCCGTATCGGGAAGGGGCCGGGGTTAGGCCGTTCCCATCCACCGCGCAAGAAACGCCTGCACATCCGCACGCCACGTCGCGATGCCGGTCGTAAAGAGGGCGTGGCCCGCGCCGTGTCCGTCGCCGTGCGGCGGATAGACGCGACTCTCGTGCGGCTTGCCGCGTTGAGCCAATTCCGCACCGAGCGCGTAGGTCGGCGCGAGGCTGTAATCGTTCGCCGCCTGGATGAGCATGAGTGACGTTTCCGTTCGGCGGACGGCATCGAGTAATGCATCTTGCAGCGCGGGCGCGCGTTCCCATGTCATCGCGGCGGCGGCGAAGTTGACGGCGGCGCGGAAGCGGTCGGTCCGCCCGATTGCCAGCAGCGTCATGATACCGCCAAACGACGTGCCCGTGATGCCAATGCGCGCGCCGTCAATACGCGGCTGCGACGCGAGCCAGTCGCATCCGGCCAAAACGTCGTCGTTTTCCTCAACGAGCGCCTGCACGAGTTGTGCGCCCCACGCGTCGCTCCCGTCGGCTGCCGAGACGTGCGTTCGCCAGTTTGGGCCGGGGTTGCCGTGATAACCGCGACGCACGGGCACGAACGCCGCGTACCTCATCGCAGTGAACGCCTCCCCAACATCGCGCATGTTGGGCCGCAACCCTGCGCTCCCATGATTGACAACCATCGCCGGAAACGGCCCCTCTCCCTCCGGCACAAACAGATACCCCGCGAGCGTCCGCCCCGCACTTGGATAGGACACCGTCCACGCCGCCAACGCGCCTAAATCCGCTTCCGTCATACCTCACCTCCAAAGATGAAACCGGGGAGAACCGCAGAGGCGCAGAGAACGCAGAGAGGGAAGAGGAAGAAGAGGGAGAAGAAAAGATGTAGGGAAGTATCGGATTGAATATGCGCGAATCCTCCGGGTTTCCGTTTTCTTTCTGATTATCTCTGCGTCCTCTGCGGTTCTCCCCGGTTTCCGTCCTCACGCCGTGAGAAGGGTGCGGCTGCGGGTGAGGACGGCGGCCATCAGGACGAGGGCGAGCAGGGACATGCCGGTGATCGTCCAGGCCGGGCCGATGATTGAACTGAGGACGCCTGTGAGCAGAATACCGAAGGGGCCGACCCCAATCGCCATCGCGAGCATGCCCATCGCCCGCGCCCGCATCTGCACCTCGACATTGTTGAGGATGAGCACCGGCTGCATCGCGCCGAACGCCCCGGAACACAAGCCGAGCGTCACTTGCGTGGCCCATGAGAGCGCGAAAATCCGCGACATTGCCAGCACGATCACGAACATGCTGACGCAAAACGCGCCCGCAAGAAACAGGACGCCATGCCGCGACCCCTTCGCGCGGCGGATCAACACCGCGCCGACGATAATCGCGCCGATCCCGTCCGCACCGGCGAGGATGCCCAACTGCTTCGGGCCGACTGCGAGCACATCGCGCGCGATCACGGGAAGCATCTGCTGGTACGGAAAAACGAGCAGATTCATCACGACAGTGATCAGCAGCACGCCGAGGACGATAGGCGTCTGGATCGCGACCGACCAGCCGCCTTTGACGAGTTGCGCCAGCCGGGCGCCGCGCACTATTTGCCGCTCCTGCGCCGAGCCGAGGAAATGGCGGAGGCGGAGAATGGCAAGCAGATTCAGTCCGTAGATCGCCGTCAGCCACCAGTAGCAGAGCGTCGCACCGCCGACCGCGAGGAAAATGCCGCTCAGGAGCGTCGCGAGAATTTTGTTTCCCTGCATGGACATGGATTCGAGCGAGAGGGCGTTGACGATGCGCTCGCGCGGTTGCAACTCCGAAATCAGCGCGCGACGCGTCGAGAAATCGGTCGCCCACGCGCAGCCGAGCAGGCCGGTAATCAGGTAAATCTGCCAGATTTGCACCGCGCCGGTGCTGAACAGCAGTGCGAGCGACATCGCCGCCGACAGGCCGAGTATCTGCACGGCGAGCAAGACATCGGTGCGCCGAAAGCGATCCGCCACCGCACCGAGGATCAGCCCGAAGATGAACATCGGGATCGTGCGACAAAAACCGACCAGCCCGACCGAAACCGGCGACCCGGTCTTGACGAGCACGACCCACCCCGCCGTGATGATCTCGAAGTGGTACGCGTGGTAGTAGAGCAGGCTGGAACGCCAGACCCGCTGATAGGCGGGCACTGACAGCACCGCCGGCACGAGGTCGTGCAGCGTTTTCGTCGCTCGGATCGTCAGTGCGGCGCGTCGCATCGTGTTCCCATGCATCCCATCGAAATCGCCTGAATATCGTTTCACCAGTATCGCAAGAACGCGGGGTAGTAGCCAGTAGGCAGTAGGCAGATGGAGAATGACGATGTTTCGTTCTCCCGCGGGTCATTAGCCGTTCGTTGCGTTTCTGACTCCTGACTACCGACTACTGCCTACTACTCAGGTGTTTCCTGGCCGATTACCATGACGACATCGCCCTGATTCGTCTGCGCGCGGAAGCGGCGGACGAGGACGTAGCCGTCCTGATCGGCGCAGATGTCCAGGCCCGGCTCGTCGAAGCGGTCGA
>JBBSFO010000533.1:0-4036 GCA_038238655.1 Thermomicrobiales bacterium
CAGCATTGAAGAGCCAGCGGTTCGTCGCGATGCCTCGCGAGCTGACAAGACAGCGCAGGAAGGTCCGCGTGACAGTGATCGCGCTGAACAGGCTGACGAGCACGCCGATCAACAGCGTGAGCGAGAAGCCGCGCACAACCGATGTGCCGGTGATACCGCCGAAGACATAGAGAATCAGGCACGTAATAATTGTCGAAGCATTTGAGTCGCGGATGGATGGCCAGGCATGGTCGAAGCCCGCATCTATTGCACCCCGCAATGTCCGGCCCGCCCGCAATTCCTCTTTCATCCGGGCGAAGATCAGCACATTCGCGTCCACCGCCATACCGATGGAAAGGATGAAGCCCGCGATCCCGGCGAGCGTCAGGACGACGCCGAAGAGCTTGAACATTGCGAATGTCAGTACGGTGTAGACACCGAGCGCAAACACCGCGAGGACGCCCGGCAGGCGGTAGAAGATAATCATGAAGAAGGCGACCGCCGCCAAGCCAATACCGCCCGCGAGCAAACTCTTGTTGATCGAATCCTGACCGAGCGTTGGACCGACCGTGCGCGTTTCGATGACATCGAGCGGCACGGCGAGGCGACCGGACTTGAGGACGACGACGAGGTTCTGAACCTCGGTACGATCCAACCCTTCGATCACACCGCTCGCATCAATCCGGCTGTTGATGACCGCACTGTTCACGACCTTCTTATCTACGATGACATTCAGAAACTGGCCGACGTGTGAGCCGGTGTAATCGCCGAACTTATTCGCCGCGTCCGTGTTCAGCTTGAAGCCAACGACGAGGTTTCCTGTTTGGCCGGTCTGCGGGAAGGCATCCGCGAGGTCTTTCCCCGTGACAATTGTCTCGTAGCTCGGCCCTGCCGGAGCGGTTGCAGAAGGCGCAACGGTTGCCGACGCACCCGGCGTGCTATTCGGGTCGGGGGTGCCACTCGTCCCCGCAGCGGCAGCCGCGCCCACTGGGGTGCCGGATGGAGCGGCGGCGTTTGCACTCGCCGTGCCAACCGGTGTTGCGGTGCCAACCGTCGCGGTAGTCGTACTCGCAGAGTCGGGTGTACCGGATGCTACCGACGCTGCCGGCGTGCCCCCTGGCGCGACAGTACCAACCGAAGGAACGGTTGTGCCTGGCCCTGGTGTTGCGCTACTGATCGCTGATCCATCAGCATTCAGGCCAACGGTTTCCGGGCCACCGAGCGAGGTCGTGATGACGGAGCCGACCGGCAACCCAGTCTGGCTACCGACCAATTCGAGGAGGGCAGTCTGCTTCAGGACACGCACTGCCGCTTCAGGGTCTTGCACGCCGGGCAGTTCAACGACGATCTTGTCATTTCCCTGCGTTTGAATGATCGGCTCACTCACACCGAGTCCGTTAACACGACGCTCGATAGTGTCGCGCAAGCCCGAGAGCACGTCGACATCAACATTCTGCCCCGGCGCGGGCCGGGCCTGCAAGACGGCGTGAACGCCACCTTTCAGATCGAGTCCCAACTTGGTTTCGGTGCGCGTCTTTGCGTCAAAGAGGTTCAGGCGCTGGCCCGGAATGGCAATCCAGGTCGCGAGGATCGTCAAAACGACGATAATGGAAAAGACATACCACGGACGAATTCGCACAGCCGGATCCTCTCGCAGTGAAAGAAAAAGACGCCGACAGAAACGCCGCCCACGCCAACTCGAAGGGTAACACCCGACCGTACGGGTGTCAAAGTGGATGCCGCTGTCGTGTCGCTCTGCTATGCTGTGTCTGATACAACACGACGGAGGAGACGAGCAATGATGTCCGAAACTGATGGTAAAACTCCGATGCGCGTCCGCTTTCCGCCCAGCCCGACCGGCTACCTGCATGTCGGCGGCGCACGCTCCGCGCTCTTCAACTGGTTGGCGGCGCATCAGTCGGGCGGCACCTTCGTGCTGCGTATCGAGGACACCGACCAGCGACGTTTGAATGAGGATTCGCTGGACGCGATCACCGATGGGCTGCGCTGGCTTGGCCTTCAGTGGGACGAAGGGCCGGAAGTCGGCGGGCCGTACGCGCCATACATCCAGAGCGAGCGACTGCCCCTGTATCAGGAGTGGGCGCGCTGGCTCCTCGAACACGGTCTCGCCTACGAGGACTTCGATCCGCCACCGCCTCCCGGCAAGAACGCCGCGCCAGATACGACGCGTGCGTACCGCAAGTACCGCGACTGGACCGCAGAGCAGCGCGATACGGCGCGAGCGCAGAGCGAGCTGCCGCCCGCCGTCCGGTTCAAAGCGCCGCTCGACGGTGAAACGGTCGCGCGCGATTTGATTCGGGGCGAAATCCGCTGGCAAAACAGCGAAATCCCCGCCGATCCGGTGCTGCTCAAGCGCGACGGTTTCCCGACCTACTCACTCGCGGTCGTCGTGGACGACCATTACATGCAGATTACGCACGTCATGCGGGCGGACGAGTGGATTCCGAGTCTGCCAATCCATGCGCTGCTCTATGACGCGTTTGGCTGGGACCGACCGGTGTGGTGTCATCTGCCCCTCGTGACCCGGACGGACGGCAAGAAATTCTCGAAGCGACACGGCGACTCGGCCTTGCACGAGTATCGCGCGCAAGGCTTCCTGCCCGAGGCGCTGATCAATTTTTGCGCGCTCCTCGGCTGGTCATTCGGGGATGATATCGAGTTATTTACCAAGGAAGAAGCAGCCGAGCGCTTCCACATCAACGATATTCGCCCTGCACCCTCGGCGTGGGACAAGGACAAGTTGCTCTGGATGAACGGGCAGTGGATCAACCACCGCCTGACACTGGACGACTTTGTCGAGCGATCGCTCCCCTTCCTCCACGACGCGGGGTTGGCCCACGATGCGCCGCATGATTACGTCAGCCGTGCGCTCGCACTAGAGAAAGAGCGCGTCAAGACTCTCGCGGATGTCCCGGAGGCGACGCATTACTTCTTCGAGGAGCCGAAAGCCGACGTCGGTATGGCCGCACTCCTGAAAAAGCAGGGTGGCGATCAAGCCGTAGCGATGCTCGAAGCCGCACTGAACGCGCTGGCGGACACCGACTGGGGCGCTCGCGAACCCCTTGTCGCGGCGATAGATACCGTGGTGCAGCAGTTCGGCGTCAAACGCGGCGTGCCGTTCGGCCTCTTGCGGATCGCGACGACCGGCCGCACCTTCGCGCCCGATCAAGCGGACTTGATGCTTGTCCTCGGGCCGGGGCGGGTGGATCAACGTATCCACGCCGCGATTGACGCATTGAAAGCGACCGGGGAAGGCTAACGGTGCAGCGCACCGCCGAACGCCCGGCGATTCTTGCCGCCCCTTCCGGCATGCGGACGGACGCGATCATCGCGGTCGGGTTCGCAGTGCTAACCATCATCACGCGCTTCCCGTTCCGCTCGCATCGCGTCTTCAACTGGGACGCGGTGAACTTCGTCCTCGCCCTCGGCGACTATGATGTGCGCCTTCATCACCCGCAGCCACCCGGCTATCCGGTCTTTGTCGGTATGGGGCGCATTGTCCAAGTCTTCATCCCCGATCCGAATGCCGCACTCGTTACCGTCGCGGTGCTCCTGAGCGCGGCAGCCGTCGCAGCGATCTATCTACTCGGACACACATTATTCGGGCAGACTGCGGGGATCGTAGCGGCGCTGTATCTCCTGTGCAGCGTCACCTTTTGGACGAATGGGGCCGTCGCGCTCGCCTATCCGTCGCTCGCGCTCTTCACCACGCTCGTCGCCTTGCTCGCGTGGCGTTGTCACCAAGGCGGCCACACGATACCAATCGGGCTGCCGCTCGTGCTCTCCGCCGCCTATGCAATTGGCGGAGGCTTCCGCCCTGATCTCCTGCTTTTCCTGCTACCCCTCTGGCTCTTCGGTCACTGGCGGCTGCCTTTTCGCACCATAATCATCAGCGGGATTTCTGTCGTCGTACTTGTGCTTGCATGGTTCATCCCGACGGCTGCGCTTTCCGGCGGCTGGTCGGGATATTGGAAGGTTTTTCGCGCGTACACACGCGACGATGTACTGATGCGGTATTCCGTTGCCGAAAACGGTC
>JBBSFO010000534.1:0-4035 GCA_038238655.1 Thermomicrobiales bacterium
AAGGCGTGCCGCCCTTTAATGCGCAAGAATGGCTGCTCAACGCCGTCACCGGAGGCACGGGTCGGTTCGGGGACTAAGCGAGTGAGCTGCCGGGCCCTGCTCCTCTCAATGACTTCGCGTCGCGCTATGCCACTTTGCGCCGGACGCGCAGCACGGCGATTTTCGTGGAATGGTTGAAGGGGGCGGGATCCACGAGGGGCGCACGCACGCGGGTTTCGGGGTATCCCGTGCAATCCGGCGGCACCGGAACGAATTCTTCGATCGCGAGGTAGCCGTCCGCGCAGAGTATTTCGAGCGTCCGCAGGTACTCCGTGCCCGAAACAAACAAGGCGTTGTTGATCGCAACGAGAGAGCCACCGTCGTTGATCAGCGGGCGCACTTTGTTGATGACGCGGTGACTCTGCGCGACGAGGTCAACGGTGCCCTTGCCCGTTGCGGCAAAGAAGGGCGGGTCCACGAAGACGCAATCGAACCGCTCGCCCGTCCGCTTCATATGGCCAATTCGCGTCCAGAAATCCCCCACCTGGAAATCCGCCTTGACAATCGGAAAGCCGTTGAGCGTGTACGACGTCTTGGCGAGATTCAGGTAGTCCCGGTTCAGATCGGTCTGCACGACGCGGCGCGCGCCGCCCGCCATCGCCGCCACGCCGAGGCTGCCCGTGTAGGCGAAGGTATTCAGCACGCGTGCGTCTTTGAGATGCTGCGACGCCCATGCGCGCAACGCGCGCGTGTCCAGATACAAACTCGCGTCGCGGTGCGCAAGCAGTTCGAGAGCATACCAAACGCCACGTTCCCGCACACGCGTCTCCGGCGTCGTGCCGAAGCGTACACTGCCATGTCGTTCTGGAATCGTCGGCGCATTGCGTGGCTTGACGACGACGGTGTGAATCCACGGCAGACGGTCGGTGAGGAAGGCTGTCGCCGCTGTGATCATTGCCTCCCCGGCTGCGGGCGGATCGGCGTAGTTGTGCAGCACGAGCGTCCCGCCGTAGCAATCCACGACGAGCGCGGGCGCGCCCTCGAAGAAGCCGCTGAATAGCCGCACCGCCCCCTGATGCCGCGCGTCGAGCAACGTCGTTCGCGCCGCAATCGCGGCATTGAGCAGGGGAATAATCGGGTGGTCAGCGACGGTCATGGCTTCCTAACCCCCAACCCCTTTCCCTCTGAGGGAAGGGGGATGAGCCTCGGTGGAATCCGGGTGTTTGGGATACATCGTGGTAGTGCGACGAGTCACCCCTTCCCTCGTGGGAAAGGGGCCGGGGGTTAGGTTTCCCTACGTCGCGTTGTTCTGGCCGATCAGGTAAGTGACGAGGACGAGGATCGTCGCGGCGGCGGAGACGAGCGTCAGATTGATCGCCTGATCGCGGCCACTGAACCGCTTGCGCACGTATCCATGCTCCATCCCGACCGGAATGAGGACAATGAGCGCGAAGAGGTAGTGGATCATCGCGTTCCGCTTGCCGCTCGTCAGCAAGCCGATGCCGAGCAGGTATTGGACGAGGAGGAAAAGGGAGGCGAGGTATGAAACGTACTTTCCCGCCGCGATTGTCCGCCCGGCGATGCCGATCGCGTAGATGACCGTCGCTGCGAGGAACAAGATGAAGACGGCGGTGCCCACATACATATGCACTGTGCTCATACACTACTCCCTCTTCTGCGAGTGTCACGGCATGCGCCATCGGACGCCGGTTCCTGCTGGCGCTAGTGTAGCACCCGGCGGCGAGGCTACAATGGTTCTACGAGCGGCGCGATATTCTTTGCGGCTTCGCCACTGCTACCGGCACATTCATGCGGCGGTTCCGTCGTCGCCAATGATGGGAACGTGATTGCTTGCCAGCGAGGGAAGGGAACGCACATGTATCTTGGGGAACAATTGCCAAACCCGTCTGACGCACGGTTGACGCTGGCGGCCCAACTCGGCGTCGAACATCTTGCAGTGGAGATGGGGAGCGAACTGTACGACGCGAGCGATACGGGCCGCTGGGATGCCGGACGTATCCGGCGGGTGCAGGCACGCGCGGCGACCAATGGGATCGCCGTGGATGTCATCGGTCTCGAAATGGGATCGCTCCTGCTCGACATCATCCGGGGAAATACGGAGCGGCGGGACGCACAACTCGCCGTGATCGCGCACAACATCCGCGCGGCGGGGGAGGCGGGTGTGCCCTGCCTCAAGTACAACCTGCACATCATCGGCATCCCGCGCACGGGGCGGACACCGGGGCGCGGTGGCGCGCTGTATCCCCATTTCGACATCGCGGAGGCGACAGACGCGGCGCTGGCGGCGTACACCGGCGTCGCCCCTGGTCAGAGTCGCGCAGCGGTAGTCGGCCCGGTCGCACCTCAGGAATCATGGGATGCCTTTGCATACTTCCTCGAACGGGTTATCCCGGTCGCGGAGGAGTGCGGCGTCGCGCTCGCCTTTCACCCACAAGACCCGCCGCTGCCGCACGATACGGGCTTGCGTGGCTTCCATCACGTCCTCGGCAGCGTGGACGGTCTGAAGCGCTATCTCGATCTCTCACCGAGTCGGTATCATGTGATGAACTTCTGCCAGGGTACGGTCGCCGAGATGTGCGCCGACCCCGCGACCGAGGTGCTGGCGGCGATCCGCTACTTCGGCGAGCGCAAGAAGATCTTCATGGTTCATTTCCGCAACATCAAAGGCGGTTATCTCCATTTCGACGAGGTCTACCCCGACAATGGCGATGTGGACATGCACGCGGCGCTCCGGGCCTACAGAGAAGTCGGCTACGATGGCATGATCTGCCCCGATCACGTCCCGACTTCCGTCGTGGACCCGGACAAGGAGCGGCAGTTCGCCTTCTGCCTCGGCTACATTCGGGCGCTCATTCAGGTGGTGGAGCGAGAGGCGTAGGAGGCGGCTCCCCCTATTGGTCCCGTGTGGTGGAAAGTGTCAAAAGATCAATCGTTTCATCGCCGATCTTCGCCTGCAATACCAGTTCGCCGCCAAGCGCCTCGACGAACTTCCGTACGGTCGAGACCTGTGGGTCGTCTTCATGCTCGATACGGGAGATATTCGATTGCGCGACGCCGAGCGCCTCGGCGAGTTCGTGCTGTGTCACTTTCTGACGTGTGCGGAGCCGCTGCAAGAGCATCATCTGCTCGCGCATCTCGTGCTCGTATGCATCTATGCGTGCGCGCCGCTCAGGATTTGCTTCGATTTCTGCGATGACTTCGTTGAATTTGCGCGCCATTCTTCACCTCTCTTGCTGCTGATTCGCGGGCTTTTGCCAGATGACGATCGAAAAGTTCATCCGCTTTCGGTACATTTTCGTCATACCATCGGTCCCACTTTCCCTCTTTGTCTCCCCCAAGCAGAAAGATCGCTTCTTGCCTGGGATCGAATGCGAAGAGGATGCGCATATGCCGAACGCGCAATTCCTTCATGTTGGCGTGACGCGACATCTTGATGCGATCAACGAGGGGGCGACCGAGCGTAGGGCCATCCTGTCGGAGGATGCGTAGAGCGGCGGCGATGCGCTCTTGCTCATCATCCATTAGGCACGCGAACCAGCTGTCGTACTCGGTTGTCGAATCCACTCCCCATGCCATACACATATGATAGCGAATACATGATAATCACGCAAGGGTGATTGCGGTGGAACAGGCACCCTTGAACGAGGCATGGTGTCGCTCTCACCCTACGCGATCCACAGTGTGCAGGACGGTGCGGCAGTGCAGGGCGGTATGTTACAATCCGCGCTACTATGTACCGATATTTCCCTGTCTGCACTGCTGAAAGGCGAGGAGGCCGAGATGCGTGGTGCGCATGCGTGGGATCGCGTGGAAGAGATCGTCGCCGAGGTGAACCGTTCGGGTACCGCCGGTGTCTCGCTGATCGGGCCGGACGGCGTGACATGGCAGCATTTAGGCGACCGCATTTTCAACCCGGCGAGCACATTGAAAATCCCCGTGATGGTGGAAATCTACCGGAAGATTGACGCGGGCGAACTCCGCCTCGATGACCCCTGGACATTGACGGATGCCGAGCGGGTCGGCGGGAGCGGTGTG
>JBBSFO010000535.1:0-4026 GCA_038238655.1 Thermomicrobiales bacterium
AAGATTCAGGACATCCAGGTGATCGGCGTGCCGGACGAGAAGTACGGCGAGGAAGTAATGGCCTGGGTAATCCTCAAGACGGGCCATGAGGCGACCGAGGACGAACTGCGCGAGTATTGCCGCGCCCGGATCGCCCACTTTAAAGTACCGCGCTATTGGAAATTCACCGATACCTTCCCGATGACCGTCACCGGCAAAATCCAGAAGTACAAGATGCGCGAAACCGCGACGGAAGAACTCGGCTTGGCAAAGGCAGCCGCGATGCGCACGGCATAGGCTGGGGTGTCTCTGGTATAATTCCGTAATGAACGATAGAGCGCATCACGACAGCGATTGGGAGTTGCATCATGTCATTGGAAAAAGATGTGGAGCAGGTACCTCCGCCGCGTGAGGAACAACACCGACCAGTCGCGAGCACCGACCTCGGTTCGACGCTCTCTGCCGGTATGCGGGTGCGCCTCGACGGTGCGCCGATCAAAAGGACGCTCGCGACGCCGCTCGGTACTATCATCACCGAAGCGCCGTGGGGCACCTATATCGTGCGCCTTGATTCACCCGCTACCGATCACAATGGCGATGGGACGAATCAGCAACTCACCGAGATTCGCGTCCTGGGTTTCAATCTTCTGCCGATCACCTAGCGATGCCACCGCAGCCACCTCCCCTGTTGGACAAGGGCGTGGCTGGTATTCACGCGCCAGTAAAGCGCGGTCGCTCGATCAGCGCGTTTGGTACAGTCCAGACGACAATTACGAACATTACCCCGATTCACGACCGGAGCGCGGGACATGGCATCAAATTGATTGGCGGCATAACCTGTATCGGGATATTGATCCCGTGACAGGCAAGCCAGTTTCGGTCAGTGAAGGCGAATGGCGTTCACTGCGCTGACGGTCCATCAATGCAGATGCGAGCCACCGTTGATGTCGAGGGTGACGCCAGTCAGGTACTCGCTGCTATCATCGGCGAGGAAAAGGATGCCGTTGACGACATCCTCGGTGCGGCCGACGCGGCCAACGAGTGTCGTTTCGCCGAGTTCCTTCTTGCGCTCGTCGGAGACTTGCCCGCCAAAGATGTCGGTATCAATCAGCGAGGGCGCGACGCAGTTGACGCGGATGCCTTGCGGCGAGAGTTCGCGCGCCAATGCCCGCGTCAGACCCGCCATACCCGCCTTCGCCGCTGCATAGGCCGATGTGCCGAAGACGCCGCCGCCCCGCTGCCCGGAAACAGATGAGAGCGAGACGATCACGCCCTTGCCCCGCTTCAGCATCGCCGGGACCGCCGCCTGTGATGACATGAACATTCCTTTGAGATTGACATCCACGACGAGGTCGTATTCTTCCTCACTGATGTCGAGGAACTTCGTCGGTCGGGTCAGTCCCGCGTTGTTGATGAGGATGTCGAGGCCACCGAAGGTCTCGACCGCCCGCGCGACGACGCGTTCCATGTCTGCTTTGGCCCGTACGTCCGCGACTTCGCCGATTGCCCGCGCATGCGTATTCAATTCACTCGCCACGTGCTCGACGCCCTCTTTCACCACATCGGTGACGACGACATTCGCGCCTTCTTTGGCGAAGGCAAGGGCCACCGCCCGCCCGATCCCGCGCTCCGACCCCGCACCTGTCACCAGTACGACTTTGCCTGCAAATCGTTGCATCGCTGCACCTCCTCGGATGATTGTAGCAGGGCAAAGCAATGAGCGATGAGCAACGAGCAATGAGGGTCAGCACACAGCACTTTTTTACATCTCATTGCGCTCCCGGCGTGTTGGCACGTACACTCGCTGCGGACGAAACCGGTAACGAGGGGGGAAGAATGCGACGACGGGGAAACGCGGGACGACGGTGGTGCGTGATCCTTGTATTGGCATCGCTGCTACTGCCGTTCGCGACGACGGTTCATGCGGATGGGCCGATAATCGGGGGGGCGTCGCTGCCGGTTGGGCCGGGGACGCTGACGAATCCGCGCACCAGCGGCTCGCTCGTCGTCTGGCAGGACGCAAACGGCGCGTTTGGCGTGGACACGAGCACCGGCCAGCCGCTCCCAATCCCCGGCAGCGGCACGAGCGAGCCGGATGTTGCGGGGACACTCGTCGTCTGGAAGCAGGGCGCGAGCAGCATCAATGGCGTGGATGTCGCGACGGGTGCGCAATTCTCCGTCCCCGTCGGCGACGCGAAGGTCGCGGGGCCATCGGTCAGCGATGCCGGGGTGGTAGCGTGGCTGGCGCTGGATAGCAACGGCGTCGCAGTCAAGGTGTGGGATCGGGCGAGCGGCGCGACCGCCGAAGCCGGACGCATCCCCGCGAACCGCCTGTCGCTCGAAACGCTCGGAACGCCGCGCGTCTCGGGTCGTCGCGTCGTCTTCCCGGACCTCAGCGCCGACCCCGCGCGCCTGAGCCGGATGATCTTTTTCGACATGGACACGGCGCAACGCCTGCCGGTCAATGACGCATTCGGTGGCAAGGCAATCTTCGGCTTCGCGCAGAATCGCCTCGCGTTCGCACAAGGCGCGCGCCTCGCCGTCCTCGATTTCACGACCAACGCCGTCGAAGCGATCCCCGCCAATCTCGGGCCAGGGCAGCAGGTGAGCGGCGTCGGTTTCGACGGCATGACAGTTGTCTGGTCCACCTCGCCGGATGCGAGTGGCACGACCGCGATCAATGGCTACGACCTCGCACGCCATCTCGGCTATCCGATTGCTAAAGGGCAGGACGCGAATATTTCCCCAGCGGTGAGCGGCAGCACGGTCGTCTGGTCGCACGCGGGCGGGCTGACGGCGCGTTCCGTCTCCTTCACCGATCCAGCGCCGACGATCACCGTGCGGAACGACCTGCACTACTTCCCGCAGACGGGATACGTCGTCGGCTATGCCTTCCTCACCTTCTGGAATGCGAACGGCGGCGCGACAATCTTCGGCTTCCCGCTGACCAATGAAGTCGTTGACCCCGCGAGCCAACTGACCGTGCAGTTCTTCGAGCGGTCGCGGTTCGAATATCATCCCGAGTCCGCTGGGTCGTCGCAACTCGTCCAGTTGACGAACGTCGGCCGTATCCTGACGGCGGGACGCACCGATCCGCGCACCGATCCGGCCTTCCCGCCGCAGCCGCTCGTGTCGGCCGGTGCGGATCGCTCGTACTACGTCCAGACACAACATGCGGTCGGCGGGCAGTTGAAGAAGTTCTTCGACCAGAACGGCGGCACCTTCATCTTCGGCTACCCGATATCCGAGGAGACGATCGAGCCGAACCCAACGGATGGCGTCGCGTACACCGTGCAGTGGTTCGAGCGAGCGCGATTCGAGTTCCATCCCGAATTCAACGACACCCCGAACGCCATCGAACTCGGCCAACTCGGTCGCCAACTCCTGCTCGGCCAGGTCGGCCTCTACAAACCGCAATGCTCGCCCCTCTACATCCAAAAACCGCTCCTCCCCGAATGCCGATGATGCATTAGCCACAGAGGCACAGAGGACACAGAGGAAGAAAGGTAGGAGGTTAGAAATACGACCCCCTCTCCCTTTCTTTTTTGTCTCTGTGTCCTCTGTGCCTCTGTGGCTATGCGTTCCCACCGATGTGGTACGCTAGCGGGCACATGACGGGCGGTGGAGTGTGGAAGGGGGAGGGTGATGCTGATGACGGTGATCGAGGATGTATTCGCGCGGGAAATTCTCGATTCGCGGGGCAATCCGACGGTGGAGGTGGATGTCTACCTGAGCGATGGCATTAAAGGGACGGCGGCGGTGCCGTCGGGCGCATCTACAGGGCAACATGAGGCGGTCGAGTTGCGCGATAAGGACCCGCGCCGGTTCGGCGGTAAAGGCGTGCAAAAGGCAGTTTCCAACGTCAACGACGTGATCGCGGAGGAGATCGTCGGACTGGACGCCTTGAATCAGATCGAGATTGACCGGCTGATGATCGCCCTCGACGGCACAAAGAACAAGAGCCGTCTCGGCGCGAACGCGATCCTCGGCGTTTCGCTCGCCGTCTCTCGTGCCGCCGCGCAGGCGCTTGATATTCCGCTCTACCGC
>JBBSFO010000536.1:0-4010 GCA_038238655.1 Thermomicrobiales bacterium
CGCCGTGGTCGCCTGCCCGGTGGTGCCGGACGCGCCACTCCCGCTCCCCGTGCCCGTACCGGGACCGGGCGTGCCCGCCCCTGCGGTCGAACTGCCGCCCGTTGGCGACGTTGCCGCCGCCGTTGCCTGGCCCGTCGTGCCGGACGCACCGCTGCCGGAACCGGTGCCCGTGCCCGGCCCCGCCGTCCCCGCGCCCGGCGTCGTCTGCGCGCCTACCGATGCCATCGTGAACGCCAACATCGTCAGAACGCCGACACACAGAACCGCGAGAAGGGAAAATCGTTTGCGCACGCGTACCCACCTTCCTCAAACGCCACATACCCCGACGACGTGGCGAGAAAACCGATGCCCTTTCATCCGAGATTGGGCAGTGAGCATGTGCATAGCAGGAAGAATGCCAGTACATTGCGATTTATCCATAACTTATATATCGCGTGCCAAGAAAGGTGAAAGGGCACCCGACGCGGGTGCCCTTGTTCTCCCTTCTTCGTTCCCGCACGCGCTACTTGAAGGTGGAGAAGCTGATCTCCTTGGCGGTGATGAACTCCAGCAGTACGGGTGTCCCTTCCTGCGTCTTTTGGATACCGCGCTTGATCGCCGGGATGATCTCGTTCGGGTCGGTGACGCGCTCGCCATAGCCGCCGAATGCCTTCGCCATATCGGCGTAGTTGCCGGAGATGTCGGTGCTGCGGTATTTCTTGGTGGCAGCCTGCATGATCGGCAGTTCGATCGCCATCGAGAAGTTGTTCATCAGCATGGACATGATCGGAATGCGCTCGCGCACCGCCGTCTCAAAGTCCATCCCCGTGAAACCAATGGCCGCATCGCCCCAGAAGTTGATGCAGAGTTTGTCGGGTCGCGCCAGTTTCGCGCCCATCGCGAGGCCGAGGCCGTACCCCAACTGCGTGGACTTTCCCCAGCCGATGTACGAGAGCGGCGTTTCCGACACCCAGAATGGCACGATCTGGTCGCGCGGGCTGCCCGCATCGTGCGTGATGATCGTATTCTTCACGTCCACCGTGTGGAGCAGGTCCCAAACAACGCGGTAGGGATTGATAGGCGTTTCGTCGCTGGTCAGTTTCGGGTTCCAGTCCGCCAGCCACTTCTCCCGGCCGGAGGCGATCTGCTTCTTGAGCGCGTCCCCACGGCCCCGCGTCTTCCCCCCGAGTCGGTCTGAGACCGCAGCGATCAGCGCATCCAACGTGAGCGCCGCGTCCCCGATCAGCGCGTGCTGCACGGGGACATCTTTGTTGATGTCGCCTGCGTCGAGCGTCGCATGAACGAAGGTCTTGCCGGTCGGCATCGTCACGCCATAGTTCGTACGCGCCAGCGAGCAGCCGATCCCGAAGATGACATCGGCATTCTGAATCGCATCCCACGCGGGGCGGGGCATCGAACGGCCCGCGCAGCCGAGCGCGAGCGGATGATTCTCCGGGAAAGCGCTCTTTCCCTGGATCGTCGTCGTCACGGGCGCTTCGAGCAGTTCCGCCAGTTGCTGGAGTTGCGGCCACGCCTTCGCGTAGTGCACGCCTTGCCCGGCGTAGATCACCAATCGCTCCGCGCCAACCAGCACGCCCGCCGCCTCGTCTACCGCCTGCGGATCGGGTGCAGAGCGGAGCCGTGGTGTCGGCACGTAGGTGATTTCTCCCGGAAATTCCTCGGCCATCACATCGGTCGGGATTTCGACGAGTGTCGGGCGCGGTCGCCCATTCTTCGCCTGGGTGAAAGCGCGCCGCAGGGCATCGGGCACGACACTGGCGAGCGTCACCTGCTCGGCGGATTTGGTGACGTGCTGGAAATTCATCACGGCGCTGAAGTTCGGCGGCACATTGTTGAGGTGGCGCGGAAACCCGGCGGGCAGGACGACCATCGGCACCGAGTCGGCATACGCCTGCGCGACACCACCAAAGGCATTCTCGGTACCCGGCCCGTGCTGCATCGTGAAGACGCCGACCTGATCGCCGGAGGTGACGCGGCTCACCGCGTCGGCCATATGGAGGCCGGTGCGCTCCTGCCGCACGATGATCGTGCGGATATCCGCCTCGGCGGACGCCTCGATGATCGAGTTGACGGGATAGCCGATGAGGAACTGGACCCCCTCGCGCTTGAGAATTTCGGCGACGGCTGCGGATACCTTCATGCGTGCTCCCCCTCGTGATGGTTACGGATGGCCTCGGGGGCGATTATAGCCGCTTGTCTCGTCAATACCACCCACACCCGCGCCGAATATTCACAGACTGAACAGGCACCACAACGAGCGATGAGTACGCCGCACAAAAAAATCCCCGGCGCATACCGGGGATCAGAGCGATCGTTTATGTTCGCGTACGTTACGGATTTGCGCCGTGTATGATGCTCGTCCCGGTGTTCACGAAGTTGGAAGCGACCACGACATTCGCGGACGTACCCGTTCCATTCGCGGGAGCGGTAGGCTTGCTCACATACAGCGGGCTACCACTCAGGCACCCCACGCCGCCGCCATCGGCGCAGTAGGGGCTGGCGTTCGGGGAATCCTGCTCAGGCCCCGTCGGAACGCCGTTCGCGCAGGTATAGTACCCGGCGTTGCAGTAGTACGTTGTGGGCGCTCCACCGATCTTGTGATAAAAGCAGGTGTAATCACCGACATCGCACCCCATTACCTGGAAGGTTCGATCCGGGATCGCCGCACCCACCGAACCGGCGTTCGCGAATGCCATTACCGCGAGCAACACACCAACAGCGATTGTCACGAGCGGGCGCAAACTCCGAGCAGTCATCCTGTTCCCCTCCATCAAACGCAACAAACCATTCATTGCAGCATACATCATGCAGGTAGTGTTTGCAAAATCAATGGAACACGGAGTAGTACGTACTATTGCGAGAGTAAAAAGCGCTACGCGTACCGGGGTGGGCGACCATCTGTTTGGCGTGGCATGAGGGTGCCGCCACGGGCGATCAGCCAATCCACAACGTCGCCAATGACTGCATCCGGTGTGCTCGCGCCTGCGGTGACCCCAACGGTCTCCTTGCCGACGATCCACGCGGGGTCAATCTCCGCTGTGGATTCGATATGATAGGAAGGCGTACCGAGATGGTTGCCGATCTCCGCGAGGTGCTTGGTGTTTGCGCTTTTACGCCCACCGATCACGAGTACGACATCCGCCTGGCGCGCCAGGGTACGCATTGCCAGTTGGCGATCCGTGGTCGGCTTACAGATCGTATTAATGACGCGCACCTCGCCGCCGAGCGGTAACGCCAGCGCGGTCAGTTCATTGACGAAGGCGATCACCTCGTCCATCTCGCTCGTCGTTTGCGTGACGACCGCGACTTTACGTGGCGGTTTTTCGGCCCACGCGCCATCGGCATCGCGGCGGATATGCCAGGGCAAGTCTTCGATGCTCCTGGTCGCCAGCGCGCCCTCCCCGGCCCAGCCGAGAATGCCCTTCACTTCCGGGTGCTTCTTGTCGCCATACACGACGACGGTATATCCGTCTTTCGCGAGATCGCGCGCGATCTGCTGCGGCTTCTCGACGAGCGGGCAGGTCGTATCCACAACGTTCGTCCCGGCGTTGCGCGCTTCGTCCGCCACCCACGGCGCGGCGCCGTGGGCGGTAATCACCATTACCCCATCCGAAGTTGCCTGATGCACCTCGGAAATGACACTGACGCCCTTCCCTTCCAGATCACGCACGACCTGTGGGTTGTGGACGACATCGCCGAGCATGCGGACAGACTTCCCCTCATCCGCCAGTTCATTGACCATCTCAATCGCGCGGCGGACCCCGAAACAAAAGCCCATTTCATCCGCGAGAATAATCTTCATATCGTCTGCCGCCCTTTATCGCTTGTCGGTACCTATCATGCGCCATTGCGTGCGAGGAAAGTATACACCTAACCCCCGGCCCCTTCCCGACACGGGAAGGGGTGACTCATCACGGCATCGAGGCGTTCCATATAACGCCGCGATCTTACGCATGCTCCCCTCCCCTCCCCTTCCTCGCGGGAAGGGGTCGGGGGTTAGGTTCCCTCCC
>JBBSFO010000537.1:0-4007 GCA_038238655.1 Thermomicrobiales bacterium
CAATTCATAGCCCATGCAGGAGAAACCGAATTCGAGATGGCACTGCTTGCCGCCGCGCGTGTCCCAGAGTTTGAGTAGATCGCCCGGTGCGCCACCGGCGGCGGCGATCACCGTGTCGCCCGCCCGCGCCGTCGCGTTCAGCGTGCCGATCAGTTGCCCCTGGCTCATCGCCTCGCCGGGGATTTGGACGTAGACCTCCTCGCGCAGTTGGTTCGCCCACGCCTCCTTTGCTGCCGCGATTTCGTCGCGATAGACGGTGTCCGTCATAAAACCCTCTGCTGCCTTCTTTAGCGCGATCAGCGTTTCACGTGCATCAGCGACAATCGGCAATGCACCCTGCTTGTAGGCGTCGTGCGGGCAGACATTGATTGCGATGAACCGCACATTCGGATGTTGGAAGGCGGACTGCGAGCCGGTCGTGAAGTCGGTCAGGCGCGTGCCGATGGCGATGACGAGATCGGCATCGTGGACGATTCCGGCGGCGGCGGGCGTGCCATTGACGCCGCTCCCGCCGAGCAGCAGCGGCGACTCGCCCGCCATTACGCCCTTGCCGCCGGAGGTCTCCGCGACGGGGATGCCGCACGCCTCCGCGAAGACGCGCAGTTCCTCCGACGCATCGGCATAGTGGACGCCGCCGCCCGCGATGATTACCGGCCGCTTCGCCGCTTTGAGAAGCGCGACCGCTTCGTCAATCCTGCGCGGTTCGGGCGGGCGGCGCGCGATGTGCCAGATGCGCTCCGCGAAGAAGTGGGCGGGATAATCATAGGCGTGTGCCTGAACGTCCTGTGGCAGCGAGAGCGTCACCGCGCCCGTCTCTGCCGGATCGGTGAGGACGCGCATCGCCTCCGGCAGTGCGGTCAGCAACTGCTCCGGGCGCGTAATGCGGTCGAAGAAACGGGAAACGGGCCGGAAGCAGTCGTTGACGCTCAGATCGGCGGAGATCGGGTGCTCCAACTGCTGCAAGACCGGCCCCTGATGGCGCGTTGCGTAGGAGTCGGACGGTAGGAGCAAAACGGGGATGCGGTTGATCGTTGCCGTCGCCGCGCCAGTGATCATGTTGGTCGCGCCGGGGCCGATCGAGGAGGAGCAGGCGAAGGTCGCGCAGCGCCGGTTCGCCTTGGCGAAGCCCATCGCCGTGTGGACCATGGATTGCTCGTTGCAGGGCTGGTAGTAGGGCAACTCCTGCCCGTACTCGTAGAGCGCCTGCCCGATCCCCGCGACATTGCCGTGCCCGAAGATGCCGAAAATCGCCGGGATCAGGCGCCGCGTCTCTCCATCCCGCTCGCTTTGCTGCACTTGCAGGTACTTCACAAGCGCCTGCGCCATCGTCAGCCGGATCGTCTGGGCATTATGCATTGCTACCGCCTTTCCGTTATCGGATCGCAACGGTAATTTCGCCGCGTGTTTGGTCGCTTCCCGTGGGAGTGACGACGATCTGCACATTGCGATCGAGTGCGGTCAGGTATTCCCATCAGTTTTTCGACGGAGAAACCCTTAAGTCGGCCATTCAGCAAATTCGATACATTCGGCTGCGCCAGCTCGAGGAGTGTGCCCGCCTGCATTTGCGTCAGTTTACGCTCCGCGATGATCGCACGGATTTGCCGAGCAAGTCGGCAAAAGCCAACTTCCCGCTTGGCATCCTCAATCGCCCACGTCGCGCTCAGGTTCCGCTTGAGTAGCAACCGCCGTGGCGCATCGGGGGGCGCATCCGGTGAATAGGTCAGCGTCAGATGCGTGATGATCGAGTTGAACGCAGTTGTATTCGGTTGCTCCTCGACGGTGGCGACATCGCCGTTGGGGAGCACGTCGGCACCGCCCAGGATGGCCGTGAGCCACCCTGTGGTGACCGGATCATCACCAGCAATTGCTTCTTGCATGTACGACCCTTCCTCTCACGACGGTTATTGAGGGGCGCTACATTGTAACACTCCTACCTCACGCCTATGGGGCAGCATCGCTGTTCGTGGGTAAGAAAAGGACCGCGCAATGCCGCGCATTAGGATGAAGAGACGAAGCGGGTGTGCGGGAAACGGCAGAAAGCCGTTCCGGTTGGAGGGGAGCGACGCAGGCCGGTAAGTCCGCGCGACCGGATTAATCGCCAATGCTCGTTTCGACCGAGACGGGCTGCATGTGTGGATTGATGCGCGCCGTGACGAGAATCGGGATCACGGTGAGCGCGATCATCCCGGCGATGATGTACGGGTTCGTGAAGACACTCATCGCGTCTTCACCCTGCTCGCCCGCCAAGTAGCCAAAGCCGACGTAGGTGCCTGCCCAGAGAATCTCGCCGATCGCGTCATAGAGGAGGAACCGACCCAGCGAGTAACGCCGCGCGCCGCTCACGACATTGACGACCGGGCCGAAGGCGGCGAGCACCGTGCGGCTGAGGAGGATGAGGACGCCCATGCTGCCGCGTCGTTCGAGCATCGCATCGGACCAACCCGCCGCTTGGCGCACGGACTTCCACGCGAGCACACGGCGCGTGATGCGCTTCAGCCACGCCATCGAGGCGGCGACGCGCGTATCGCGGGCCGTTGCGCGCCCGGCGAACCAGCGGAGACCAAACCGCCCCGCCACGTAGCCGAGAGCATCTCCGAGGATCGCGCCCGCTGCCGCCATCACGACCAGCAGAACGATATTCATCTCGCCGTGCGCAGCAAGGACACCGGCAGCGGTCAGCATTCCGGCGACCGGTAGGGGCAATCCGAAAGCAGCAATTAGGACGACGAGCGCGATGGCGATATGGCTATACAGGGTCAGATCGCTCATCCCGCCGCTCCTTTCCCACGATCCTCGCGATGATACTGTCAAATCGCCGCGATGCTACGTTCAGTATGCCCAGCGCATCGGTATCCCGATAGGCACATTTGAGCGGTCGTTCCCCGCATCATCGGACGAGGCTACCCCGTCCATTCGGAGGGGTCTCCATCGTTAAGAACACGTTTCGTGCCACGGATGTTTCATTTGTAAAAAAGGTTCGGGGTTCGAGGAACGGAATGCCGAACCTCAAACCTCAAACCTCGAACTCCGAATCCCGAACTCCGAACCTCAAACCCTCCTTGACGCATCCTGCCATGCATGGCAGGATGCGGTCGTTCTTCGCAGGGCGATAGACAGCAAAAGGAGCAGCGATATGGCACTGACCGCACGGGGAGTGATCGCACGGACACCGGGTGCCGCCGCCGAGGTGGAGGAATTTTCCATAGATGATCCGGGGCCGAACGAGGTACTCGTACGTCTCCTCGCCTCCGGTGTTTGCCATACCGATCTCGGCGTGAAGATGGGGACGTATGGTACGAGCGGGTTCCCTTTTCTGCTCGGCCATGAAGGGGCGGGGATCATCGAGAAGGTTGGGCCGGGCGTCGAGAAGCCGCAGGTCGGCGATCACGTCATCCTCGCGTGGCGCGCGCCATGCGGCAAATGCCGCTTCTGTCTGCGCGGGCAGCCGAACTACTGTGCCAACAGTCTGAATGCCGAAAAGCGGATGCACAGTAAAGATGGCCAGACGCTCAACCCCGTCCTCGGTATCGGCACGTTCTGCACGCACACCGTCGTCCACGCCGCGCAAGCGATCGTCATTGACAAAGACCTGCCGGACGCGCAGATGTCGCTGATCGGCTGTGGCGTGATGACGGGAGTCGGCGCGGCGCTCTATTCGGCGGGCGTGCGCCCCGGCACGAGTGCAGCGGTCTTCGGCTGCGGCGGCGTCGGCGATAGCGTCATTCAGGGCGCGCGACTGGCGGGCGCGACGACGATCATCGCCGTGGACATTGACCCGAAGAAACTCGAATGGGCGAAGCAATTCGGCGCGACGCACACCGTCAATGCGCGCGAAGGCGACGCGGTGGCGCGGATCAAGGAACTGACGGGCGGCAACGGTGTGGACTACTCGTTCGAGGCGGTCGGGAGGCCGGAGACGTTGGAGCAGGCGCTCTTCTGCCGCGATCTGGCGGGCACCTGCGTCTTCATCGGCGTGCCCGGCCCCGGCCCGAAACTGAACCTCGATC
>JBBSFO010000538.1:0-3994 GCA_038238655.1 Thermomicrobiales bacterium
GATGCCGGGCTACACACACATGCAACGTGCGATGCTTTCCTCGGTCGGCCTCTGGGCGAGCGCCTTCGCGGAATCGCTGATGGATGATCTCGCCTTGCTGAAAACGGCGTATCACATCACCGATCAGAACCCGCTCGGTTCGGCGGCATCGTACGGCGTCAATTTGCCGATTGACCGGCAGTTGACGAGCGATTTGCTCGGTTTCGCGAAGGTGCAGAACAACGTCCTCTATACGCAGAACGCGCGCGGTAAATTCGAACTGCTCGCGGTGCAGGCGCTGGCGCAGGTAATGCTCGACCTGTCGAAGTTCGCGCAGGACATGCTGCTGTTCGTGACGCGCGAGTACAACTTCATGCGGATGTCCGAAACGCTCGAAACCGGCAGCAGCATCATGCCGCAGAAGCGCAACCCGGACCTGATGGAACTGGTGCGTGGCCGGACGCATACGGTGCTCGCCTTGCAGCAACAGATTGCGGGTATTATCGCGGGGCTGCCCTCCGGCTACAACATTGATTTCCAGGAAACCAAGGGGCCGATGATCCGCGCTTTCGATACCGTCAACGACGCGCTGGCGATCTGCGCGCTGACGATCCGCAAGACGACGGTGAATGCGGAGGTAATTCGCGCTGCTTGCTCGCCCGAGTTGTTTGCGACCGATATGGCCTACGATCTTGTCAAGCAGGGGATGCCGTTCCGCGATGCGTATCACAAAATCGCGAAGATCGCGGACGATCTGCCGTCGGTAGACGCGGACGCCGCACTTCGCGAGCGGACCCATCTCGGTGCGAGCGGCAACCTCGGTTTGGAGCGTCTCAAACGATGGATCGCGGAAGAACGCCAGATCGCCGCGCGTCAACGCGATGCGTTCGCAGGCGCGATCACCTCGTTGGTAGCACGAGCGGAACAGGGAGTCTGATTCCCGGAAAGGATAGCAGCGATGACGGCAACAGCAGTAATGACGGCGGAATGCCCCGAGTGCGGTGCGGAGTGGCAGGTGAGCGGCCTGACCAAGGGCGAGATCATCCAGTGCCCGGAATGCGGTGTCGAACTCGAAGTCGTCGAGATCGAACCCCTCGAACTGCAACTCGCGCCCGAAGAAGAGGAAGACTGGGGAGAATAGAGTAACGAGTAGCGAGTAACGAGTGGAAATCGGGAGTTGACCTCTCGTTACTCGCTACTCGTTACTGAGCGAACGGAGTGAGCGGCGTGTCGCAGCGAGTGGCGATTTTGATGACGCGGATGCGGACGGATGAGAAGCGGATTGCGGCCGCGATCGAGGCGCGTGGTGCGACCGTGGAATTGGTGCCGGATCACACGCTGGTCTTCGATCCGCACACCGACGCGCACGGGCAGTTCGATGCGATCCTCGACCGCTCGTTGCATCTTTCGCGCTCCCGCTACGTGACGACGCTGTTTCAGGCGGCGGGTATTCCGACGGTGAACACGCCTGCCGTCATCAACCTGTGCAGCAACAAGCTGCGGCAGACGGCGGTGCTGAACGAGGCTGAGGTGCCGGTGCCCGCCGTCCGCATCGCCTTTTCGCCGAAAGCGGCGGTCGAGGCGATGGAGCAGATCGGCTATCCGGTCGTCCTCAAACCGATCATCGGCACGGGCGGGCAACTCGTCTCACTGATCGAGGATCGCGACGCGGCGGAAGCCGTGCTGGAGCATAAAGCGACGCTCGGCTCGGCGCATCACGAGGTCTTTTATATCGAAGAATACATCCCAAAGCCGGGGCGCGATTTGCGGGCGACGGTCGTCGGCGGGCAGGTGCTCGCGGTCGAGGCGCGCAGCGGCGGAGGCTGGCGGATCGGCTCGAACCGGTACCTGAAGGTCGCACCAATAGACGCCTCGACCGCGATCTACGATGTTGCAATGCGCGCCTCCCGTGCGATTGCCGGATACGTTGGCGGTGTGCTTGCGGTAGATATCCTCGAACATCCCGAGCGCGGCCCCCTCGTCGGTGAGGTGAACTACGCGGTCGAATTCCGGGAAACGGAAGAAGCGACTGGCGCGGATATTGCCGGGGCAATTGCGGAGTATGTGCTGTCCGCTGCACGGCGAGGGGCGCATCTCGCGGGGGCGAGCGCCCCGTGAGCGAAACGATGCCCACCGCCGATGAGATTGCGCTACTGCACGATCTCGTCGCCATCCCGAGCGTCAATCCCGGCGAGCGACAGGCGGTGACCTACCTTTGTGCCGAGATGGCGCGGCGCGATTTCCTGACGCATATTGACGGGATCGGCAACGCGGTCGGGGTGGTCGGGAGTGGCCCCGCACACATCGTTCTGCTTGGCCATATTGATACGGTGTCCGGCCAGTTTCCGGTACGCGTCGAGGGCGGCGATCTGCTCTATGGGCGCGGGAGCGTGGATGCCAAGGGGCCGCTCGCGACCTTCGTTGCGGCGACGGCGCGTGCGCACCGGCGCGGCGCGCTCGACGGCCTGCGCGTCACGGTGATTGGCGGTGTCGGGGAAGAGGCGAAATCACCAGGCGCGAACTTCCTCGCCGAAACGATGCCCGCACCCGATGCGTGTATCATCGGCGAGCCGGGCAACTGGGAGAGCGTCGTCCTCGGCTACAAGGGGAGCATGCAACTGCGGTACCAACTGGATCAGCCGAATGCGCACGGCGCCGGCCAGCAGTCGCCCGCGCCGCAAGTCGCCGTCAACGCATGGAACGCGATCGTTACCGTCTGCGAATCTCTCAATACCGGTGCAACCTCGGTAATCGAGCGCGTCGAACCAACGCTCCGCGCGTTTGCGTCTGAGAGCGATGGATTGCGGCAGCGGGCCTGGATGGAGATCAATGTGCGCTTGCCCGTGTCGGTCGCGCCGGACGCGCTCTATCACGAACTGCGCAACGCCGCCGGTGACGGGCATCTGGCGTTGTTGGAGTCGCCCGTACCGGCGTATCGTTGTGAGAAGAACACGCTGCTCGTCCGCTCCCTGCTTGCGGGCGTGCGCGCGGTCGGCGGGAAGCCGCGGTTTAAATCCAAGACGGGGACGGCGGATATGAATGTTGTCGGGCCGGCGTGGCAGTGCCAGATGGCGGCGTACGGCCCCGGTGATTCGTCGCTCGATCACACGCCGGAGGAGCATATCAGCCTCGTGGAATACGGCCGTGCAGTTGCCGCCCTCGACGCTGCGCTCAGTGCGTTCGCGATGCAGATGCGCGGGAGGAATGGATGAAACTCGGCATACTGCTCTCACAAGTGCGGGTCGAGGAGAAGAATATCCTTGCGCGCGCGGCGGATCGGGGCATCGAGGTCGTTCCCGTCTATGACCGCGAGGTGCATTTCGACCTCAGCCACCGGACCTTCCCCGACGTGGATGTCGTGCTCGACCGCTCGCTCGTCCACTCGCGCGCCGAATACACCTTGCGGCTGCTCTCATCGTGGGGCATCCCAACCGTCAATTCGTTCACGGCGAGCCAGATCTGCGACAACAAGTTCCAAACGACGCTCGCCTTCGTCGAGGCGGGCGTGCCGACCCTCAGGACGATGGTCGCCTATACGCCGCAATCCGCGCTCGACGCGATCGAGGAGATGGGGTACCCGGCGGTGCTGAAGCCCAATACCGGCTCGTGGGGGCGTTTGCTCGCCAAGGTCAACACCCGCGCGGCAGCCGAGGCGGTGCTGGAACATAAGGCGGTGCTCGGCTCGTTCCATCACTCGATTTTTTACATTCAGGAGTACATCGAAAAGCCGGGGCGCGACATTCGCGTCTTCGTCGTCGGAGATCGGGCGATTGCCGCCTCGTACCGTAACGCGAAGCATTGGGTGACGAACACGGCGCGCGGCGCAACCTCGTCGCACGCGCCGATCACGCCCGACATCGAGGAAATTTCGCTCCTGGCGGCGCGGTCGGTCGGCGGGGAGATCATGGGTGTAGATCTCGTCGAAACGAACGAGGGATTGAAGGTGATCGAGATCAACGTCGGGGCGGAATTCCACGGCCTGATGGAGACGACCGATGTTGATATCGCGGGCGAA
>JBBSFO010000539.1:0-3993 GCA_038238655.1 Thermomicrobiales bacterium
ATGAACATCGCCGGGCTGCTGCTGATCGCCGGCGTCCTGATGGCTTTCTATCGCCGCCTCGTCGTCCGCCCCAAGCAGCAGGATACGAGCGCGGACGATCTCGTCCTGCTCGCCTTCCTCGCCGTGCTCACCGTTCAGGGCTATGTGCTCGGCGCGCTCCGGCTCGGCGTCCAGCACGACGCATGGGCCGGGTGGTCCTTCGTCTCGTATGCGCTCGCGATCCCGCTGCGCGGTTTGTCGGACAGCTGGCTGAAGGCGCTCCATCAGATCAACTGGTTCAGCCATTTCGCGACGACCTTCGCCTTTCTCGCCTACTTTGCCTACAGCAAGATGATCCACCCCTTCACGAGCCTCGCCAACGTCTTCTTTCGGCGGCTCAAGCCGATGGGCGAACTGACGCCGATCGCGAATCTCGAAGAGGCGGAATCGTTCGGTATTTCGAAACTGGAAGACTTCACCTGGGCGCAACTAATGAACCTCGACGCCTGTATGCATTGCGGGCGTTGTTTGGAATACTGCCCGACCTTCGCCACGGACAAGCCCCTTCGCCCGCGCGATCTGATCCTGGAAATCGGTGGCTACATGGCGGACAGCGGCGGCATCTTCTCCGGCGAACTCGGCGAAGGCGAGAATTCGGCGCGCTTCCGCTGGGGTGAAGGGCCGGAACGCGAGTTGATCGGCGGCGTCGTCAGCACGGAAGAACTCTGGGACTGCACGACCTGCGGCGCATGCATGGAGCAATGCCCGGTGCTGATCGAGCATGTGCCGCTGATCGTTGGGATGCGCCGCAACCTCGTGCTGGAGCAGGGCGAATTTCCCGACGAACTGACCAACGTCTTCAATAACCTCGAACGCCTGAGCAGCCCGTACCAGTTCCCGCCGGACCAGCGCGACGCATGGACCAAAAAGATGACGCAGCCGGTACGGATCATGGGCGAAGCTGCTGCTGCGGACGAAGCGGTCGAGGTACTCTTCTTCGTCGGCTGCCTCGGCTCATTCGACAGCCGCAACCAGCGCACGACGATGGCCCTTGCGCGCATCTTGCAAGCCGCCGGGATCAACTTCGCCATCCTCGGCAAGGAGGAGACCTGTACTGGCGACCCCGCCCGCCGCATCGGCAACGAATACCTCGCGCAGATGATGGCGCAGCAGACGGTCGAGACGCTGAATCAGTACAGCTTCAAGAAGATCGTCACTGCCTGCCCGCACTGCTTCAATGCGATCAAGAACGAGTACCCGCAGATCGGCGGCAACTACGAAGTCGTCCATCACAGCGAACTGATCAGCCAGTTGATCGCCGAAAAGCGCATCACGCTCGATCCGTCCTCCGATGTCGCGAGCGGCAAGGTAACGTATCACGATCCGTGCTATCTCGGGCGATACAACAAAGTCTACGACGACCCGCGCAGCGTCGTCAGCGCGCTGCCGGGCGCTGAGTTGACGGAGATGGGGCGAAACCGCAATCAGTCCTTCTGCTGCGGCGGCGGCGGCGGTCGCCTCTTTATGGAGGAAACGCGCGGCAGCCGGATCAATCAGGCGCGCGTCACCGAGGCGCTGGAAACCGGCGCGACGACGCTCGCCGCGTCGTGCCCCTTCTGCATGACGATGTTCGAGGACGGTATCAACGGCGTCGGCGCGAATGATACCTTGCAGGTGCGCGACATCGCGGAACTCGTCGCGGCGGCGATGATAACGAAAACGGAAACAGAAACGGAAGCCGATTGAACCGCAGAGACGTAGAGAATGTAAAGAGGGAAGAAACATAAACCGTTCTCTTCTCTTCCCTCTCTACGTCTCTGCGGTTCAATCGGTTTCGATTAGGAGGCATGGGAATGGGGCGGAGTGAACCGGGCGCGGTGGCGCTTGAAGTGGTTGAGGTGCCGAACGGCGGGTTCATGAGCGAGCAACCGACGAATGCGACGATTGTCGGCACGCATGAGGTGTTCATCGTTGATCCGGGCGATGCCGCCGGGGTGCAAGTCATTCAGGAGACGTTAGGGCGGCGAAGCGATGTTCGTGTCAAAGCAATTCTGCTCACGCACAGCCATCCCGACCACGCGACGGCGGTGCCCGACCTGAAGCGAATCTACGACTGCCCAGTGATGCTCAACCCGAAGGAACAGCCGATCCTGCGCCAGTTCCTCAACTGGACGAACGTGGACGCGGAACTGACGGGCGGCATGACGCTGCCGATCGAGGGCGGCGAACTCCGGGCGGTGGATACCCCCGGCCACTCGCCCGGCCACATCGCATTGTACGAACCCGTATCGCGCACGCTGATCGCGGGCGATCTCGTTTCCGGTAATGGTACGGTGGGCATTTTCCCGCCGCACGGCAAAATGGTCGAGTATCTGGAATCACTTGAACGGGCGCGGCAGCTCCATCCCGACGTTGTCATCCCCGGCCACGGGCCGACGATCTACCAGCCACCGGACATTTTCGCGCAGTACATCGCGCACCGCCTGATGCGGGAGGGCGAGGTGTACACGGTCGTGGCACGGGAACCGACGACCATCGAAGCGATGATCCCGGAACTCTACCCCATCGTGCTCCCCCATTTCCGCCGTGCGGCGGCGGCGACGATCCTCGCGCATCTGGAAAAGCTGCGCGCCGAGGGCAAGGTCCACCCGGAGTCGGACGATCTCGTTGAAGGCATCTGGTCCGCCGGAGAATCCTAACCTCCGGCCCCTTCCCGCGAGGAAGGGGTGACTCATCGCGAGACCGAGGCGTTCCCGAAACACCCTGACCTTAAGGAGGCTCGCTCCTCTTTCCTTCGAGGGAAGGGGGTTGGGGGATTAGGTTTTCCCGCTCTGCGTGCTATCTTTTGCGTATGAGCGACCGTTCGCCGCTTCGCATGTCGGCACGCGGAGTGCAAACACGAAGGAGAGCACGATGACGCAACGCAGTGCCGCCGCAATGATGCCGGTCGGGCATGATACTGGCAGCGCGGAGATCGTCTGGCGTCCGAGCGAGGCGAACCTCGAACGTAGCCGGTTGCGCCACTTTATGGTGCGCGAGGGGATTGCGACCTTCGCGGAATTGCTGACGCGCGCGGCGGACGACGTGTCATGGTTCTGGGACGCGACTGTGAAAGACCTCGATCTCCAATTCTATCGTCAGTACGATACGGTCGTAGACCTCTCGCGCGGTGTCCCGTGGGCGACGTGGTTTTCCGGCGGGCAGTACAACTACGTCCACAACGCGCTCGACAAGCACGCGACCGGGGCGTACGGCGCGAAAACGGCGGTGATCTGGGAGGGCGACGACGGCGCCACCCGCCAACTGACGTACCGCGAACTCTGGGAGCAGACGAATCAACTGGCGGGTGCGCTCACGGCGCTCGGCGTCGGCAAGGGCGACCGGGTCGGCATCTTCATGCCGATGCTGCCCGAAACGGCAATGGCGACCTTTGCCGTCTCGAAACTCGGCGCGATCTACATCCCGATCTTCTCCGGCTACGGCGCGGAGTCCGTCGCGACGCGCCTCAACGACGCAGGCGCGAAAGTGCTGATTACGGCGGATGGCTTCTATCGCCGGGGCAAGATCATTCCGCTCAAGGAGACGGCAGACGCGGCGATTGGCGGCGTGACGTCGCTCGAATCGGTGATCGTCTTCCGTCGCACGGGCGGCGAAATCCCGTTCACGGCGGGCCGCGACCACTGGTGGCACGAAATCGTCCTGAATCAGCCGGTTGAGCGGGAAACGGAGCGCACTGACGCCGAGGACCCGTACATGATTATTTACACCTCCGGCACGACGGGCAAACCGAAAGGGGCACTACACACCCACGACGGCTTCCCGATCAAGGCGACGCAGGACCTCGCACACTGCTTCGATGTGCAGATGGACGACACGCTGCTCTGGTTCACCGACCTCGGCTGGATGATGGGGCCATGGGCGATCACCGGCACCTTGACGCTCGGCGCGACCCTCGTCCTCTTCGAGGGCACGCCCGACTGGCCGGAAGCGGATCGTCTCTGGTCGCTGATCGAG
>JBBSFO010000540.1:0-3984 GCA_038238655.1 Thermomicrobiales bacterium
ATTTGCTTGGTGTCAATTGGCTGCCGCGACCGATTGGCGAATGGCTCGTCGAACGCATCGGACGGTCAAAGCGCGCTGCACGCTTCAGCGACAATCAGCGTTTGTATGCGATGTACTACGACACGCTCGCCGGATTCGTGCGACGCGCGCAGAGGCTCGGGTTCGTGGTCACCGACACCAAAGAACAGGCCATCACCCACGGTGCATCAGCGGCCACAGGCAGGCATCGCGCGGCGATCCGCCTGCTCAGTCGCGTTGGATTGATGATGCCCGCCTATCGGTTGCATCGGTATCTTGTTGCGAGCACGTTTGAACTCGCCTTGCGAAAAGTGAGGTGCGTCGGATGAGCGCACCCGCAGTTGCCGAAAAACCAGCGGATAGCGGAGACAATCGCGCCGCGCTCGGTACGCACGCGACCAAAGCGGCGTTCTGGAACACGGTCTTGCTCCCCGCGAAACTCGGCGCGCACCTGCTGGCGCAACTCGTCCTCGCCAACACGCTTCCAAAGGCGGAATTCGGCGTCTACGTCCTGGCCCTTTCCGTTGGCGTCACGTCCGGCTCGCTCGTGGACCTCGGTACGGAGCGCAGCGTCGTGAAATTTCTCCCGGAGGTCGCCGGGCGGCAAGGACGGCGCGGTGTCCGCACGCTGCTCTCGTGGGTTTTCGGCTTTAAGTTCGCGGTGCTCGTGCCGGTGATTGCACTCGCGACCCTTTTCCATGCGGCATTCTTCCGTTATCTGGATCGCCGGGTGCCAGGCGATCAGGTGGATGTCGCACGGATCGTCCAAAGCGAGCACTGGACGATCTTCTTCGCCGTCATCTCGCTCGTCCTCGTCGGTGCCTTTTATGACGTGGCGATGCAGAGTCTCGTTGCGACCTTTAAGAACAAGAGTTGGAACATCATCACGATCCTCGTGACGCTGCTTGACCCCATTGTCGTTGCAGTGATTGTGCTAACAGGCGGGAACATCGCGGTGGTCCTGGTTGGTCGGGTGTTTGTTGCGCTCGCGGCGATGTTCCTCGCCGGCAGTTTCGCGGTCTTTGCTGTCCGGCAATCGGGCAGCGAGGAGCGGCGATACGTCGCTACCGAGGAGTACGACCGCCCCCTGCCGCTCCGCCGCTTCGCGTTCTATTCGTCCCTGCAATACGCATTGCAAGTGACAAGTTTCTTAACCTCCTACGCGTTTGCGGCGCTCATCCTCACCAATGCGGAGGAGATCGCCGGCTATCGCGTTGCGTCGGGTTCCGTGCGCGAAATTCTCAGCGCGCTCACCGCGCCGATCGTCGGCCTTCAGGTGCCGATCTTTACGCGTATTTTCACTGCGCGCGATGAGCGCCAACTCGACATCGCCTATGCACTCGTCGCGCGATTCCTCGCGCTCGTATTGATCCCGGGTGGGGTCGGTTTGGCATTACTGGTCCCGAATCTGTTTCGCATCCTGTATCCCCGATACGTTTCGTTCGCCAATGTCTGCATTGTGTTAATTGTCCTGCTCTTCGCCGAAGCATGTTTGAGCACGGGTACGACCGTCCTACTGACCTTCGAGCGGTACAAGCCGGTCATCGGCGCACGCGCCATCGCGTTGCTCGCCTTCCCGATCATGTTCTTTACGGCTCGTTGGTACGGTGCGATGGGCGCAGCCCTCACGGCGGGCGGTTTCGCGTGCCTCGCGGCGCTGGTTGGTACGATTGCATCGAACACTGCCTTGCCCATCCGCTACCCGCTCGGTTTCGTGCGCCGTGTCAGCATTGCCTCCGGCTGCATGGGGGTCGTCGTTGCGGGGTTGGCATTCACGATCGGGCGCGCGCCGACCGACGCGGGCGGCGGGATTCATCGAGTATTTTTGCTGGGCGTGAACGCAGTCATCGCGGTGATCGGCAGCGGGGTTTATCTCGCGGTTTTCCGCCGGATCGGCGGGATCGAGCAAAGCGACATCGAGCGGTTGCGTACCCTGCGCATCCCTGCGCGTGCCTTCATCCTGCGCGTGCTGATCGGGACACGGACGTGATGCGCGTGGCGCTGGTCAACCTGACGACGACGACGAAAATCGGTGGCGTCGAAACCTTCGTCTGGGAACTCGCGGGCCATCTCGCGCAGCAGCATCTGTCCGTATCAGTGATTGGCGGCGTATCGGCCTCCCCGCCGTTCCGCCCTTCGTTGCCGGGCGTCGAAGTGATCACGGTGCCCTATATTGACCGCGCGACGATGCGCCGTGTGCCGCTACTCGGACGCCGCTACGGTTTGACGAAACTGCTTGAACGGCTCTCGTTCGCGATACGCGCGCAGGGCATCATCGGGCACGGGGCGTACGATATCGTCCACATCCACAAGCCATTCGATTTGCCACTCGCTCGATGGGTTCGGGCGCGAACAGGCGCGCGCATTGTCTATAGCTCCCACGGTCGCGACTTTTTCCCCGGTGACCGCCGGTTTTCCGATACCGTTTCCGTCTTTACCGCCTGCAGCGCGTACAACGCCGAAGAAGTGCGTGACCGATACGGGCACGCGGCGCAGGTAATTTTCAATGGAATTGATACCAAACAATTCGTGCCGCAACGACCGGATAGCGTGTGGCGCGCCGGACTGGTCGGCGACGGTGCGCCGCTGATTCTCTGGGTTGGGCGGCTGGAGCGGTGGAAAGGAACGATTGATGCGTTGCGCGCGATTGCGCTCCTTGACCATACCTGCCCTGCTCATCTCGCCATTGCCGGCACCGGGCCGGAGATGAACAGACTGCGCGCGGCGGCGCAGTCGCTCGGCATCCACGAGCGCGTCCATTTCCTCGGCGACTGCGAACACGCGGCGTTGCCGCGCATCTATTCCGCGTGCGATATCGTCGTCGGCACCAGTTTCGCGAACGAGACCTTTGGTATGGCGATTGCCGAGGCATCGGCATGCGCGCGCCCCGTTATCGCCACGCGGTTCGGCGGTTTCCCCGAGGTCGTGCGCGATGGCGAAACCGGTTTGCTCGCCCCGCCGCGCGATCCTCTTGCACTGGCGGCTGCCATCCGAAGGCTGCTCAGCAACCGCGCGTGCGGCCAGGCGATGGGACAGGCAGGCCGCGCACACGTGGTCGCGAACTTCGCGTGGCCGGTCGTGACCGAGCGCGTACTGCGGTTGTATCGCGAAGCGCTCGACCAAAAGAAAATGCCCGAACGGCATGTGTCCGATGAAGATTGACATCGTGACAACGTTCGGCATCGTCCGGAACTTCCCCTCCTTCCCGGAGGCGACGCTCGCGCGGTCGCTGGTCGCTGATGGTCACACGGTGCGCGCGCTCACGTATTTCGCCAAATCCTCGCCGATGATTGACACGCATCACGAGACGATTGACGGTGCGGAAATTCACCGCATCCGGCGCAAGGGAATGCTCACACCTGGCGTCCTGGGATGGATCGCCAAGGAACGACCGGAGATCGCGCACATCCATCATCTGAGCAATTGCCTTTCAGTTCTGGCTCTGCCCGCATACCACGCGCGCCGCGTGCCGGTCGTTTTTACTCCACACGGCATTCTTCACGATCCGATCCTCGTGGATGATACCGACCGCCCACTCGCCGCCCCAATGCATCGCGAGCGGGTGCAACGATCGCTTGCGGGCACGCTGCACGCGATAGACGCCAAACGGGGCGCGAGCGTCTGGGCGCTGCACCGGCCATTGTTTGTCGCGGACGCCGTGCATGCGCTGTCACTTCACGAAAAGCGCGTGCTGGTAGAACTCGGCGTGCTGGAAGAGCGCATTCACCACATCCCCAACTGCGTTGACGCAGCGCTGCTCGCAACGACGACGCCGATCACGCGTACCGCGCATCCGACTGTGCTGTACCTCGGTCAGATGAAATACCGGAAGGGGTGGGATATCCTCATCCGCGCGATTCCCGCTGTCGCTGCCGCCATCCCGGCGGTCCGTTTCATTTTTGCCGGGCATACGGGGCGAGATCGGGTGGACTTCGATACACTGGTGCGCGAACTCGGCGTCGGACG
>JBBSFO010000541.1:0-3981 GCA_038238655.1 Thermomicrobiales bacterium
AGAGGACGCAGAGGAAAAAGAGAGAATGGAGAGAGTGAAGAATACGGACACTGATGCTATCTTGTTTGCACCTCTATTCTACTTTTCTCTGCGTTCTCTGCGTCCTCTGCGGTTCTCCCCGGTTTCCGTTTCGCCGTTGGCAATAGGCGTGCGATACACTGACGGAGTGCGGCGGTGCAAGCGAATGGAAGGGAAAAACGATGGCAATGAATCCGGCGCTATTTAAGGCATACGATGTGCGCGGCCTTGTGCCCGAGGAGTGGGGGCCGACGGAGGCGGAGCAGATCGGGCGTGCGATCCCGTCCGTGCTCGGCGTCGGGCAGGTCTGTGTCGGGCGCGACATGCGCGTCTCGTCGCCGGAGATCGCGGCCGCCCTGATCCGGGGCATCACCGCTGCCGGCGCCGATGTGGTGGACATCGGCGCGGTTTCCTCGGACGCGCTCTATTTCTCGGTCGGCAAATACGGCTACGAGAGCGGCGTGATGGTCACCGCCTCGCACAACCCTGCCGGGTACAACGGCGTGAAGATGTGTCGCGCGAATGCGATCCCCGTCTCGGACGAAACGGGCCTGCGTGCGATCCGTGACGTGGTCGTTTCCGGCACGTTTCCGCCCGTCGCGCGCACCGGCAACGTCACCGAGCGCAAGGTGCTGGACGATTTCGCCGCGCACTGCCTGACCTTCATTGACCCAGCAAGCATTCGGCCATTGAAACTCGTCGTGGACGCGGGTAATGGCATGGCAGGCAAGGTTCTGCCCCGCGTCTTCGCCAAATTGCCGCAGGTGACACTTGTGCCGATGTATTTTGAGCTGGATGGCACTTTCCCGAACCACGATGCCAACCCACTGGAGCAGGAGAATGTCGCCGATCTCAAGGCGCGCGTCGTCGCGGAAAAGGCGGACCTCGGCGCGGCCTTCGATGGCGACGCAGATCGGATGTTCCTCATCACCGAAAAGGGGGAGTTCGTCGGCGGGGACATGACGACCGCGCTTGTCGCCACGTCCCTGCTGCGGCGCAACCCCGACGCGGCGATTGTCTACAACCTGATTTGCTCGCGCGGCGTGCCGGAGGCGGTGGAGAAGGCGGGCGGGCGACCGATCCGTTCCCGTGTCGGCCACTCGTTCATCAAGCAGGTAATGCGCGAGCAGGACGCGATCTTCGGCGGCGAGCATTCCGGCCACTTCTATTTCCGCGACAACTGGTACGCGGACAGTGGCCTGATCGCGCTGCTTTCCGCCCTCGACGCGCTTTCGGTGGAGAATATGCCGCTCTCCGAGGCGCTCGCGCCGCTCGACCGCCGCGTCCGCTCCGGCGAGATCAACTCCGAAGTGCGCGATGTGCAGGCAACCGAGCAGAAAGTGGAAGCGTTTTACCGCGACCAGCCCGGCGCGCATCTCGATCACCTCGATGGTCTGACCGTCAACTTCCCGGATTGGTGGTTCAACCTTCGCCCCTCGAACACGCAGCCGCTATTGCGCCTGAATATTGAGGCGGACACGCCCGAATTGCTGGACCAGAAAACCCACAGTGTTCTGCAACTCGTTCGCGCTGGGGAGCCGATGTATGAGTAACTCCTAACGAGTAACGAGATGGGTCTGATCCCCTCGTTACTCGCTACTCGTTACTTCTCAGTTTCCGGGATCGCCGCCACCGCCGGAGTCGCCACCACCGCCGTAATCGCCGACGCTGCTGTCTCCGCCGCCCCAACTGCCGACATCCTGGCCCGAATCGCTGACGTTGCCCTGGTCGTCGCCGGACGGGCCGTAATCGCCGACCGAGGAGTTGTCGGTGTTGTCGCGGTTGCTGTTGTCATCGCGGTCGCGGAAATGGTCGTAGATCGCGTTGCCGACGATCGCGCCGCCGATCCCGGCCGCCGCACCGCCGATGATGCTCCCGCCGATACCGGGGCCACCGCCGCCCTGCTGCCCGTAGCCGGGACCATACCCGGGGCCGTAGCCACCTTGCTGGGGATAGCCGCCCTGTTGCCCATAGTTCGCGCCGCCCGATGTGCCGCCGCCGCGATTGCGCCGCATCAGCAGGAAGATCACCGCGCCGACCGCCAGCAGCACGAGCAGCACGATGAGAATCACGGGGACGCCCGAACTGCTCTTCTTCGCCGCCGGTGCGGCTTGGGTCTGACCGGTGCGAGCGGGCGCGGCAGCACGCAGATCGGTGCCGATCCGGTCCATTGCACTCAGGACACCGCCATCGAAGTCATTGGCGGCGAAGCGCTGCGTCATCTGATCGCGGATCGCCCCTTCCTCGCTTGTGGAGATCGCCTGGCGCGTATCCGTACCGATCGTGATTTTGAACTTCTTATCGTCCCGCGCGAGGTAGAGCAGCACACCGTTCAATTTCTGCTGCTGAAAGAACTGATCGGCGTTCGTGCTAATGTCCTTGCCGCCCAGATTCGGCACGCTTTTGACCGTGATCGTCTTGCCCGTGTCGCGCTGAATCTGCGCGCTCTTGCTTTCGGCGGACGTGCGTGCCGTGGCGGAGAGCATATTCGCGTCGTCCTGAACCGGCCCGGCAGCGAGTGCAGGCAGCGCGCCGCCGACGAGAACAACGAGCGCGATCAGCGCGGCGGCGATGCCCCGCTGCCGCCCGATTCGCGGGAGCAGTGAGCGCAAAAGGTCTCGCATTGCTGGTATCTCCTCCTCCGGGGTCGAACCACCGGCAATCATCTCAATGATGGCACGAACGCAGTATAACGCATGATGCCTCGCTCAGAGATACGCGATGATACGGTCGCGCGTTGCATTGATATCCCCTGTCGTCTGCTCACCCATGTCGGCGTGATATGCGATGATTGCCACCATTGCGACGATAGACTGACTGAGAGGCATGAACATGACGCGGATGACGGGGGCGCGGGCGGCGGTCGAGCAGTTGAAGCGCGAGGGCGTGCGCCACGCCTTCACCGTGCCGGGCGAGAGTTTCCTTTCTGTGCTGGACGCGCTCTACGACGAACCGGTGATTTCGCTGGTCGCGACGCGGCACGAGGGCGGCGCGGCGTTTATGGCGGAGGCGGTCGGCAAACTGACCGGCGTGCCCGCGCTCTGCATGGGCACACGCGGTGTCGGCTCCGCGAACATGGCGATTGCGCTCCACACCGCGTATCAGGACTCGACGCCGCTGATCGCGCTGATCGGGCAGGTCGAGACGCCGCACCGGAGCAAGGAAGCCTTTCAGGAGGTCGAACTCGCCCCCTTCTTCGCGCACATCGTCAAGTGGACTGTCGAGGTCGAGCGCACCGATCGCCTCCCCGCGCTGATCCACGAGGCGATTCGCCGCGCAATCGGTGGTCGGCCCGGCCCGGTGCTGCTCGCCGTGCCGACCGATGTGCTCAACGCCGAGCACGACTTTATGCCCGGCGACTTCCGCCCGTCCGCCGTCGCGCCCCGTCCTGCGCCGACCGCGAGCGACGCCGCACGGGCGCTCGATGTACTGCTCGGCGCGGAGCGCCCGGTCATCCTCGTTGGTGGCGGCGTGCTGCGCGCTGGTGCGACCGACGATCTCGTCGCGTTCGCGGAGGCGACCGGCATCCCGGTAATCGTCGGGTTCCGCCGCTACCACGCCTTTCCGAACAATCACCCGCTCTTTCTCGGCAGCATGGGCCTCGGCGCGCCACCCTGCGTCGTTGGGCGATTGCGAGAGGCGGACGTGTTGCTCGCCCTCGGCACGCGCCTTTCCGAGTTCACGACGGGCGCGTACACCGTGCCCGCCCCGCACACGCAGGTCATCCACATTGACATTGACGCGAGCGTCGTCGGTGTCAACAATCCTATCGCCCTCGGCATCGTCGCGGACGCCAAGGAAGCCTTGACCGCGATGCACGTCGCCTTGTCCAATCACCCCGATTCCAAGCGTGAAACCCGCTATACCGCCTCCGCCCACGACCGTGGCATCTTCGAGGCAGCCACGGCAATCCCTCAGTCCTCAGTCCTCAGTCCTCAGTCCTTTATTGACCCGACGACGATC
>JBBSFO010000542.1:0-3975 GCA_038238655.1 Thermomicrobiales bacterium
CTATTTGCAGATCGGCCTGCATTATTCACCGCTCGCCGCTGGGCTGACCTTCGCGCCCGCGCCGGTCGGCTTTTTCATCGCCGCGACGCTCTCCGGCAAGCTCGTGCGGCGGTTGGGCGGGCGGCTCGTGATGATCGCGCTCCTCCAGAAGGCCCTCGCCTGGACGATCATCGGCGTGATCGTCCACCGCAACAGCGCGACGCTGCACGGCGTGCAACTACTCCCGTTCATGTTCCTCGAAGGCGCGGCGGCCGGGTGGACGAATCCGCCGCTGATCGGCCTGTCGCTGGCGGGCATCCCGAATCAGGATGTCGGCTCCGCCGCCGGGGTGCTGACGACGGTACAGCAGATCGCCGGCGCTATCGGCGTGGCGCTGATCGGCGTCGTCTTTTTCGGCGTCCTCGCCCACCATGCACCCGTCGTCAGCGCGGCGCTCGCCCCCGCCCTCCAGCAGCAACTCGCGGCCTCCCCACTCCCGGCGAACAACGCGAGCGCGACCGTCGCCGACTTCCAACTGTGCGCCGACGACCGTGCCCGCAGCCGCGATCCCGCCGTCAGCCCGGCCAGTTGCCAGACGCCGACCGTGCAGCCCGCCGACCCGACGACCGCCACCGCCGTCGCGGACGCATTGCAACACGCCAATGCCCGCAACTACGCCAACGCCTACGTCACGGCGATGTTCGCCAACGTCGGCGCGCTCCTCCTCGCCTTCGTCTGCGCCCTCGCCCTCCCCACACCACGAACCCGCGCAGCAGGATGAAGCGGAGGAAAGAGAATCGAATCACCAAGACACCAAGACACCAAGAACACCAAGGGGATAAAGACAGAAAAGGTCTTCTCCGTATCTCTTTAATTGGTGTTCTTGGTGTCTTGGTGGTTCGACCCCTCTCCCTCTTTGCGTTCTCTGCGTCTTTGCGGTTCAATCGGTTTCTGCCTTCGATTGATTGCGAGGAGAGACGAGCGTGAAGATTGCGAAGATCGAGCAGTTCTTTCCCCGGCCCCGGATGCGGCTGGTCAAGATCACGACGGACGACGGCACGGTCGGCTGGGGCGAGTCCACGCTGGAAAACAAGCCGAAAAGCACGATGGCCGCCACCGAGGAACTGGCCGACTACCTGATCGGCAAGGACCCGCTGCGCATTGAGCACCATTGGCAGCATATCTACCGCTCCGCCTTCTTTCGCGGCGGCAATGTGCTGATGAGCGCGCTCTCCGGCATTGACCACGCGCTGTGGGACATCGCGGGCAAGTTCTACGGCGTGCCCGTCTACCAACTGCTCGGCGGGCCGACGCGCGACCGCGTGCGCGTCTATGCCCATTGGGGCATCCGCGACCGGAGCGACGCGGCGCTCGCCGCCGCGAAGGAACGGCTCGACATGCTCCAGAAAACGGGCGGCTATACCGCCTTCAAGTCCGGCCCCGCCGGCACGTGGCGCGCGCACGAGCCGCCCGCTGTGATTGACGAATTCGTCGCCTGCGCGAACCTGATGCGCGAGTGGGTGGGGCCGTCGGTCGAACTCGCCTTCGACTTTCACGGCAAGATGACGCCCGCGCTTGCGATTGAGGTCTGCCACGCACTGAAAGGCATGCGCCCGATGTTCGTCGAGGAGCCGGTGCCGCAGGAGAATGTAGACGCCCTGAAACTCGTTTCCGACCATGTCTCCTTCCCGATTGCGACGGGCGAGCGGCTGCTCAGTCGCTGGGAGTTCCGCACGATTTTCGAGAAGCAGGCGTGCGCCTACATCCAACCCGACGTCGCGCACGCGGGCGGCATCAGCGAGTTGAAGCGGATCGCCAACATGGCGGAGGTCTACTACATCCACACGATGCCGCACTGCGCGATCGGCGCGGTCGCCCTCGCCGCCTGCCTGCATGTGGACGCCGCCGTGCCCAACTTCCTCATCCAGGAGATGATCGGCCCCGAGCAGATCAGCGGCCCCGTGCAACTCGCCTGGCAACTCGCCGACGGCCACATGGCGCTCTCCACCGCCCCCGGCCTCGGCGTCATTGTGGACGAGCGCGCAATCGCCGAAATGTCCGCCCACACCGAGGAATTGGGCGGCGAGTGGTTCCACGAATCCGACAACAGTGTCGCCGATTGGTGAGATCCAATAACCGGTGCGTGCACGTAACGAATGTCGCGGCATTGCCGTACGAAATTGGAGAAACTTCGACGAAGGCCCAAGACTCCGTATTCGAGACACCAAAATCACTTCGACACTTCTACTATGCTCTCGAATAATGACGTGGGTCAACGCCCTATCGCTCAAGCATGGCGAGCGCCTCCTCAGCATCAAGGAGCATCGGATCAGCGGCGTCTGGACTCTTACGCATGATCTTTAGTGCGGCCTTTACGCGCGTACGCGCGCCACCTAAATCCCCGGCTGCGACAAGAGCAAGACTTAAGTCCATAAGTCGTTCAGCAACCTTAATATCCTCGCGACCGTATCGGCTGATTGTAGACCCGAGTGCTTGGCTAAACAGCGTTCGGGCCTGGTGCCATTCTTTAAACGACATCATTATCCTGGCCAGCCTTAAGTCGTCTGCGATATGCGTTAAGTCGTTTGGCGCATAGATCGCGCGGTCTATGGTCCTTGCCTTCTCAATATATCCTCGCGCCTTCTCATCATCACCGAGCGCAATCCAAACATCTCCAAGGTTCCGGTTGCAAAAGGCAACAAGACCTTGATCTACATCGTCAAGAGCCTCGACGATCGACAAGGCATTCTCACAATGCTCCTTCGCTTCGGGAAGGAGATTTTGCATTGTCAACACTCGACCTAGATTAGACAATGCAGCAGCAGTATTCGGATGATTTGAGCCATATGCCGCTTCGCAAATTTCCCAAGACCCCTGTATGTACTCCTGGGCTGAGATCAGTTCTCCTTGGTCAGCGAGCACACTACCGAGACTGTTCAGGTCCTTCGCGACCATCACATCCCTGGCGATTATGGGGCCGTGGTCGTCCGAGTATTTAGCCATGTCGATTCGCAAGGCTCGCTCATATTGCACCCTTGCCTCTGGTAGGTTTCCCATCCTGTACAGTAGATGCCCGAAATTGTGAACGACCGCCGCGACCTTTGAGCTATTTGGTCCAAATACAAGCTCGTGCGTGATGATAGCGTTGTGAAAAGTGACATATGCTCTTACGAAGTCCCCCTGCGCTTCTAACAGACGCGCAAAGTTATTCCCGACAATTGCGTATGTATGATCGTCCTCAATGGTAGGATTGCTATCGTAAATCTGCATGACGCGTTCAAAGTAGGCGCGTGCTTCCTTCAACTCGCCCAAATCGTGCAAGGTGAGGCCGACGAGGTTAAGATAAGGAACTGTCTGTATGTCATCATGGCCATAATGGGACTCCGCGATCGCGAGTGCTTCCTGTGCAGGTGCCAGAGCGTCATGGTATTTTGCAAGAACGCGTAAGTAAGAACCTGCACGCACAAGTATTGGGGCGACCAACTCGGGAGTTAAATTGTACTCGTTGGCGAGAGTTTCCGCAGCTAATGCCTGTGGCAGCATGCGCCCAAGAACTTGCCAATTGCTCGATTCATCGGCGTCGTATGGCAATGCTCTATCGATGAGCAATGCAGCGGATGTCGCCCATTGCCCGGCCTCATCGCCCAACTTATCGCGCACCACAGCCTGCACGAGCCGGTGCATGGAAAGGATGCTGCCCTCCCGCACTTCCAGTAGAGAATAGCGGCGCGTCAGCGCGATGGCACAGTTGAACATCAGAGGATCGGCGACCGTGGCGGCGAGCGGTTCGGGGAGATTCGGCGCGCCACCTGCGATGAGATCGCGCGGGATATCGTCGGGAGCGAAGAAGGCGCAGAGATTGATCAAGTCTGCCGCGCCGGAGGATGCTCCCTTGATATGGTTGAAGGAGATGTCCCATGTAGTCGCGACCGTATCCGGGTAATCGAGCGGCTGTCCTTCGGCCATAATCTGTGCGCGTCGCATGCGGAAGAGTTC
>JBBSFO010000543.1:0-3974 GCA_038238655.1 Thermomicrobiales bacterium
CACCGCAGCGACCACAACAACGACTGCCACGACCGCAGCAAATAATTCCGGCGGCGGACATAAAACGCTCTGGATCGCCCTCGCCATCGGCTTGATCGTCGTCGTGGGCGGCGGTACCGGTCTCTTCTTCGCGACGCGTGGACGCGGCAAGAAACCTGTGCCTGCCGCAGCGGGTGGCTATCCGGGTGCGCAGTATCCCGTACAGGGCGCACCGCCATACGGTGGACAGCAACCGCCACAGTACGGTCAGCCGCCACCGCAGTACGGTCAGCCACCCTATGGCCAGCCTCCTTACGGCGGGCAACCGCCGCAGGGCCAACCGCCGCAACAGCCCTATGGCGGGCAGTATCCGCCACTGCAGCCACCGCAGCAGCCTCCGTATGGCGGTGGCGGGTACGGTCAACCGCCTCAACCGCCTCAACCGCCCCAGGGTGGCTATCCACCGCAGTACCCGCCGCAAGGTGGGCAAGGACAGGGGCAAGGTTACGGTGGTCAGTATCAGCCGCCGCCACGCGGCCCATCGGGCGATCAAGATCAGGGCGGATGGCCACCGAATAACGACCCGCGCGGCCCACGACCACCACGGTAAGGGAGAATACCCACCCCTCCCCCTCCCGTATCGGGAGGGGGCTTTTGCTCCCCTTTCCCGGTGGGGAAGAGTCGGGGGGTAGGGCGAATCGCGAATATTGCGCAGGTGTTGACGCAATTGTGCGGGGTTGGTATACTTTCCCTTCGCGGCTGCCGCATGGGTGGCAGGCGTGTGTGGACTGAAGGAGAAACGTAGGAATGCCAACGATTAGCCAGCTGGTGCGCAAGGGTCGAACGCCCGTGTCGAAGAAGACGAAAGCGCCAGCGCTCCAGTTCACGAACAACTCGCTGGGCCGCTATGCCGGCCAGACCAAGGCGGGGAAGGGTTCGCCGCAGAAGCGGGGCGTCTGCACACAAGTGAAGACGATGACCCCAAAGAAGCCGAACTCGGCTCTCCGCAAGATCGCCCGTGTCCGCCTCACCAATGGCATCGAAGTGACGGCGTACATTCCGGGCGAAGGGCACAACCTGCAAGAGCATTCGGTCGTCCTCATTCGGGGTGGTCGTGTGAAGGACTTGCCGGGTGTGCGGTATCACATCGTACGTGGTACGCTCGATGCGCGTGGTGTCGAGGATCGGAAAAAGGGCCGGTCCAAGTACGGCACCAAGGCACCTAAGGCCGGCGCGGCAACTGCCGCGAAGCGTCGGTAATTGCAGACGCGGGTGAGCTGACGGCTCCCCGGCTGTGCAATGACCGAAAACCGACCCGCTAGGGTGTGAGCACGTCAGGAGCGGAAGGGGCAAAATCTGGCCCCCCGCTCTTTCGTGTGACTGGCGATTTGTTTGGAACCGTGAGGAGAGCGAAGCGTAATGCCGAGGCGAACAAAGGTTGTCAAGCGTGAAACCCTGCCCGACCCCCGCTATGGGAGCGTCGTCGTTCAGCAGTTCATCAACAAATTGATGATGAACGGGAAGAAGGGCCTTGCCGAGAGCATCGTCTACGAAGCGTTCGACAAGATTCACGAACGCACCGGGCGCGATTCGTTGGAGGTCTTCGAGACGGCGATGCGCAATGCCACGCCAGTGATCGAGGTTAAGCCGCGCCGCGTCGGTGGCGCGACGTTGCAGGTGCCGGTGCCAATCGAAGGCCCACGCCGCACCTCGCTCGCCATTCGCTGGCTTCTCGGCGCATCACGCAGCCGCAACGGTCGCACGATGTCGGATCGGCTGTCGGCGGAAGTGCTCGATGCCTTCAACAATACTGGTGCGACGATCAAGAAGAAGGAAGACACGCATCGCATGGCGGAGGCGAACAAGGCGTTCGCCCATTACCGCTGGTAATGAAGTAGTGAGCAGTGGTAGTTGGCGGTGAGCAAAAAGAGAAAACGCGTGCAGCGCTTTCTGATTGAACTGCTTACCGCCCGCTCCATTGGGCTTATTGAAACAACCGATCACAACGGGGGCCTGGTGGAAGGCTCCGGCCGAATAGGATAACAAGGACATGAGCGTAGCGACACAGACCGCACCACTTTCGAAACGGATGCTGGCGCTCGAAAAGACGCGCAACATCGGCATCATCGCGCACATTGACGCGGGCAAGACGACCACGACCGAGCGCGTCCTCTACTACACCGGGCGTATCCATCGCACCGGCGAAGTACACGAGGGCGCGGCGACGATGGACTGGATGGAGCAGGAGCGCGAGCGCGGCATCACGATCACCGCCGCTGCGACGACGGCATTCTGGTCCAAGAGCGCGCGTAACGGCGACGCGAAGCAGCCGGACGCGGTGCGTATCAATATCATTGACACCCCTGGTCACGTTGACTTCACGGTCGAGGTGGAGCGCTCGCTTCGTGTGCTCGATGGTGGCGTGGTCGTCTTCGACGCGGTCGCCGGTGTCGAGCCGCAAAGTGAGACGGTTTGGCGGCAGGCGGACAAGTACTCCGTACCGCGCATCTGTTTCATCAACAAGATGGACCGCACCGGCGCGAACTTCGAGCGCACGATTGAGATGATTATTGATCGCCTTCGTGCCCGACCAGTGGCGATTCAGTTGCCGATTGGCAGCGAAGACAAGTTCCGTGGCGTGATTGATGTCTTCGAGCAGCATGCCATCATGTACTACGACGATAAGGGTACCGATATCCGCATCGAGCCGATCCCGGCGGAACTCCAGGCAAGCGCCGCACAGGCGCGCCTCGATCTCGTCGAGGCAATCGCGGAAACGGATGAGGACCTGACGCTCCGCTACCTCGAAGAAGACGAGTTCACGAACGATGAACTGCGCGCAGCGATGCGGAAGGCGACGATTGCCAACCTGCTCGTGCCGGTGCTGTGTGGCACTGCGCTGAAGAACAAGGGCGTCCAGTCAATGCTCGATGCGGTGGTGGACTATCTGCCCTCGCCACTCGATGTTCCGCCGGTCGCCGGGACGAACCCGAAGACGGATGCCGAAGAAACGCGCGGCATCGGCGATGACGAGCCGTTCAGCGGCTTGGTTTTCAAGATCGCCAATGATCCGCACGTCGGTAACCTCGCCTTTGTTCGTGTCTACAGCGGCAAACTGGAGAAGGGCACCTACGCTCTCAACTCCTCGAAGGACCGTCGCGAGCGTATCGGTCGCTTGATTCGGATGCACGCAAACCATCGCGAAGACATCGAAGAGGTATTGGCGGGTGATATCGCGGCGATCATCGGCCTGAAGGATTCCTTCACCGGCGACACGCTCTGCGATCCCGCCACGCCGATTGTCCTCGAATCCATCAACTTCCCGGAGCCGGTCATCCAGGTGGCAATCGAGCCGAAGACCAAGGTGGATCAGGACAAGATGGGCCTCGCCCTCGCACGCTTGGCGCAGGAGGATCCAACCTTCCGTGTTCGCACCGAGGAGGAGACGGGCCAGACGCTGATCTCCGGGATGGGTGAGTTGCATCTCGAAGTGATCGTGGATCGTATGCTCCGCGAGCACAAGGTGGAGGCGAATGTCGGGCGCCCGCAGGTGGCGTACCGCGAGAGCATCACGAAGTCCGTCAAGCAGGAAGGCCGTTTCGTTCGGCAATCCGGTGGCAAGGGCCAGTTCGGGGATGTCTGGATCGAAGTGTCGCCCGCCGAGCGCGGCGCGGGCTTCACGTTCCTGGACAAGATCGTCGGCGGCTCGATCCCGCGTGAGTACATCCCGGCTGTCGAGGCGGGGGTGAAGGAAGCGATGGAAGGCGGCGCATTCGCGGGCTACCCTATCGTGGACATCAACGTTGCGCTCTACGATGGCTCCTACCACGAAGTGGACTCCAGTGAAATGGCCTTCAAGATCGCTGGTTCGATGGCGCTCAAGGAAGCGGTTCGCAAAGCCGCGCCAGTCGTCCTTGAACCGATCATGAAGGTCGAGATCACGACGCCGGACAACTTCATGGGTGACGTGATCGGCGATATTTCCAGCCGTCGCG
>JBBSFO010000544.1:0-3971 GCA_038238655.1 Thermomicrobiales bacterium
GCCGCGTTTGTCGTCGGCGCGGAGCATGTCAAGCCCGGCCCGCCCCTGATGCCGAGCGAAGATTACTCGGAGTTCACGGCGCGGGTGCCCGGCTGCTACTTCTTCGTCGGCACCAACAACCCCGATGCAGGGAAGATCTGGGGCCATCACCACCCAAAGTTCGACTTCGACGAGCGCGCCCTCTCCATCGGTGTCGAGATCATGGTCGGCGCGGCCTTGCGCTATCTGGATGAGAACGCCGGATAGCGCGAAGCGCGCTGTCGCCACCGGAATCACATTGAGGGGTGACGTTGGCAAAAATGCACGCGCCAGTCGTTGATTTCCACAGCCATTACTACGATCCGGCGTGGTTCCCGACGCAAACGCCGCCGGGCTTCAGTGCGGCGTTTGCGCGGTCACGGGCATTGCTGACAGATATTGACGCGCAACTGGCGGCGATGGATGCGGCGGGTATTGACATGAAGGTTCTCAGCGCGCCGCTCAGTACGCTCGTTGGACCGGGCGAGGAGCCACCTGTTGCCCTTACGACGCGGATCAACGACCGCTTCGCGGCGCTGGTGGCGAAACATCCCGACCGGCTGCTGGCGCTCGCCGCAATTGATCCGTTTGGCGGCGACCGTGCGGCGCGCGAAGTGGAACGCGCCGTTACCGCCCTTGGGCTGGGGGGAATTCTTCTCGACTGCGCGCGCGGCGAGCGGTTCCTCGATGCGGCGGAATGCCGACCGATACTGGAAGCGGCCGCATCGCTCGGTGTGCCGGTCTTCGTTCATCCGGTCAGCCCCGCCGGATACACGGCACACCTCGCCCCGCACGGGCAGGTCGGTATCCTGATGGCGCGTGGAACGGAAGCGGCGGCGAGTGTGCTGTCGCTTGTGCGTAATGGTGTCCTCGATGCGCTCCCTTCTTTACGTGTCGTGATCCCGATGATGTCGGCGTCCATCCTCCTGTTTGCCGGAATGCTCGATCACGAGGGCGAGCGCGAGGAGGCACCCAAATCGCCACCGAGCGCAGCGATCAAGCGGCTGTACGTGGATACGATGGGATTCGACGCAGACACCATTCGTTTCGCGGTTACGACGCTCGGAGCCGATCACGTCGTCGTCGGTAGCGATTGGCCGATCACGCCGATCCCGACCCGCAGCACGGTAGACGCCGCGCTTGATGCTGCCGGTCTGACAGCCGCAGACAAGGACGCGGTGCGCAGCGAAAACGCCCTGCGTCTCCTTCGCCGTGGCTGAGAGCCGGTTGCTATTTCCTTCGCAAATGAAAAGCAAGCGGAGCAAATCGGCAGAAAACCTTGTGCCAGCAACAAAACTATGCAATACTAGCAATGATACGGGCAGTGTGCTGCTCGGATCAGTTACGTTTCTCCCGCTTTGCGCGGGCGCGGCAATTCTGCCGCGTGCAGACAGACAGGTAGTATGCGCCCGTACGTTCATCATAGTTCAGCCTCACGTTCAACGACCACTCGGCGCATCGCGTCTCGTTCCCTTTCTTCATCGTCCCGTTCGCACGTCCCAACGCGCACCCGCGCGGAACACGCGGAGATCGCGCGTGCCTCCTCCGCATGGGAGCACGAAGTCGCGCGGGGACTCCAGGCGTTTATCGGCCAGACGATTCCCCTCGCCGCGCACGAAAACATGGCCGTCACGCACGTCCTGAATCTCGCGGAAGATGAGACTTTCGCCGGATGGTACAACTGGCGGGGTATCACCAACCCGGACATGGTGATGCTCGGTGTGCTCAACGGTGGCCCGGACAATGGCGCCGCCGCCGCCATTGCGGTAGACGCCAAACTCTCCGCGCGGTCCAGCAAAACACAGGTACTCACCGAAACCCTCGCGTTGTTGCTCGAACCGTTCCAGCCACTGACGAACCTCGTGGACGGGCTGCTCGGTCCGGGCGCGAGCGAGCGCCTCGTCCTTCGCAATGGTTTTCATGTCGTGCGCGGTATGGCGACGACGATTGGCGCGGCGGCGAAATCCACCCGCGCGCTGCTCGATCCCGAGTATGCCGCCGAAGTTGTGGCGACACGCCCGGTTTCGCTGCGCCCGCGCCATCACCGGACGCACCCCGAACCGGCGACGACTGCGGCCGCGCCCGCGTCGCGCACGCGTGTCGCGTTGCCTACGACGGTCGCCACCGCGCTCGTTGCCAACCGCGCAGCCCTGTTCACGGAGACGGTTTGGTCCCTCGACCGCATGATTGCCGACGGGATCGAAATGCCGGAACCGAAGGGGCTGTACCGCATGGACGATGTGCTGGCGCTCGATGACGAGGCCGGTGCGCCCGCCGAAATCATCATCCTCGGTACGCACGGGACCGAGCGCATCGCACAGGCCGTCGTCCTCGGCCCGAAGCGCGCCCTGCCGGACACCGGTACGGTGCGGACCTACCTCGGGCAATTCCGGGCGACGATGGGCGACGCATTTCGCATTGTCCCCCCCTTCCGCGTCATCGTCGGCACGCACGACACGCTGCCGGTACTCGGCAACCGCCGCACCGTCGTCCTTTCTGCCTGAGATGGTGGACCGAGGGGACCTCGTCGCGCGGGCGGCGGCGCTTCACGATGCGAGCGTCGTCGTTGACGCACACTCCGATATCCTGATGGGCCTGACGGACGGCAGTGCCGATTGGGACGATGCAGCGCCGACGGACGAGACCGATAATGGCTGCAACGGCCAGGTCTCGTTGCGGCTGCTGCGCGCGGGCGGCGTCACGGCGCAAGTCTTCGCGCTCTTCACCGCCCCATTCGGCATTGATTACCGCGTCATCCGGCCGGAATATGCGGGGGCCACATTGCCGCACGCCCTCGCGATGATCGCCACATTCCATGAGGCCCTGCATGCCCACCGCGATCGCTTCCGGCTCGCGACCACGGCGGCAGACATCCGGCACGCGAAGGCCGATGGTCTCATGGCGGGCGTTCTCGCCTTCGAGGGGCTCGACCCCATCGGCCACGATCTGCGCCTCCTGCGTTTGTTCCGCAGTCTCGGCGTGACCATCGCGTCGCTGACGTGGAGCAACCGCAATCCGTTCGCGGACGGCTCCTCGACCGCCGCACATCCCGGCGGATTGACGCGCCTCGGCGAGGAAGCGGTCGCGGAACTGGAACGCCTGCGTATCCTCATTGACCTCGCCCATCTCGGCCCAACGGCAATGGAGGAAATCCTTGAACGCGCGACGCGGCCACTGTTTCTCTCGCACACACGCCGGATGGATGACCAGGGACGCGGGGCGAGCGATACGACGCTCCGGCGGATCGGCGAGATGGGCGGCGTCGCGTGCGCGATCTTTTATCGTATTCCAACGGTTGCCTCCCTCGCCGACCTGCTCGAACAGTTGATGGAGCAATGCGGGCCGCAGGGAGTCGGGCTCGGCGCGGACTTCTACGGCACCCGCTACGCCCCTGCCACGGTACGCACCGTCGCCGACTTTCCTCGCATCACCGAGGAACTGCTACGTCGTGGGCACAACGATGACACGGTGCGTGGTATCCTCGGCGCAAATGTCCTGCGGTTGTACGAGCGGGTCGTCGGATAATCGAATAGCCACGCCTGACACGAGGAAGGAGCTAACTGCATGGCGAATCGCAAGGTTCTCGTCACCGGGGCGACCGGATACATCGCGAGCCGGTTGCTGCCGGGGCTGCACGGGCGCTATGACCTGACGCTCGTTGATGTGCGCGCGACGCGCGGCGACGGCACACCCGTTGTGGGCGTGCAGGTCGCGAACCTGCTCGAAGACGACGACGAAACGCTACGCCCCTTGTTTCGCGGTCAGGACGCGATTGTGCACCTCGCCTTCAATCGGTCACCGGATGCCGCGATGTCTACCGGGCAGCGCGCAACGCGGCTGACACCCGGCTCCGCATATGAGGCGGAACGAGCAAATGTGGACATGGCCTACCGCGTTTTTCAACTCGCACTCGAAGAAGGCGTCCGGCGGGTCGTTGTCGCCTCATCGAACCA
>JBBSFO010000545.1:0-3964 GCA_038238655.1 Thermomicrobiales bacterium
CAGCCGCCAACGTCGCCCTCGATGTCGCCGCAGCGGTGAACGCTGAGCGAGTGGACAGTAGGCAGTAGGCAGTAGACAGAAAGGTCTAGGATCAGCGGATGGGTACAATCATACAGAGGGAACTGAACTTCGCGTGGGATGACCTCCGACTTACGGGCACGCTTCACCTGCCCGCCTCACCGCCACCCCACCCTGCCGTCCTCATGCTGCAAGGCTCCGGCCCCGCCGATCGCGATAGCGGCGGTTACTTTCCGCCCATCCGGGAGACCTTTCTCCGTCGCGGTATCGCAACGTATTCCTTCGACAAGCCCGGTATTGGCGACTCGTCGGGGGACTGGCGGCACTACGCCCTCGCCGGACGCACCGACCAGGCGCTCGCCGCCATCGCGCTCCTGCGCGAGCAGGACGATGTTGATCCGCAGCGGGTCGGTATCTGGGGGCAGAGCCAGGGTGGCTGGCTCGTGCAGATACTCGCCGCACGCCTCCCCGACCTCGCCTTCGCCATTGCCAACTCCGGCGCCGCGATCGGCGTGGAGGAGCAGGATCGCTATGGGTGCGCGCACACGATGCGTGCCGAGGGCAAATCCGACGAGCAGATTGCGCGCGCCCTCGCCTTTATTGACGCCGTGCATGCGGCGGCACTGCGGGGCGACGATTACGCGACGGCCGAACGGCAACTGCTGGAAGCGGCGCGGGGCGAGCCGTGGTACGGCTACCTGTCCATTGATGACGAGGATGACTGGCGCGGAATGTGTCGCTTCGTGACGGAGCGATACGAGCCGTTCGCGGCGCTGGCACGCGTGCGCTGCCCGTTCCTCGCCCTTTTCGGTGCGCTCGACGTGCTGGTGCCCGCATGGGAGAGCGCAGCAATCTATAGCCGAGCGCTACACACGGCGGGGAATCAGGACGCGACAATCGTCGTCTTCCCACAGGGAAATCACCGCATCCTGGCCCCCGAAACAGGCGCGTTCGTCACCGGCTATCTTGATCTGCTCGGCGACTGGGTCGCCCGTCGGGTAGTGGGCAGTGGACAGCGGGTAGATAGAAAGGTCTAGAATCTACTACTCACTGCTCACTGCCCACTGCCCACTATCCTCGCGTCACGAAGTTGACGAACCCGACGAGGCCGATGGTGCCGCCGATTTCGATGCGCGGCTCGGAATAGCGCTTGCCCGGCTCCCAACTGTTGCCGCCCGTCGCATTGACGGCGCCCCGGTACACGCCGGATGCCGCATTCCACACGCGCCCGTTGGAATCTCCGTACGGGTAGGCGACGTACCGGACCGGCCAGCCGAGGCGGCTTTCCAAATCCGCCTTGCTCTGCTGAAGCTGGAACACGAGCGCGCCGTCGTTGATCCGCGTCAGATAGGGATGATTGACGGTATGGCTCTCCACATCATTGCCACTGCGGACAAGCGCGACGAGATCGTCGTCCGAAAGGTTGCGGACGCCCGAGACGATGAAGTACGTCGCCACGAACCCCCGGTCGCGCAGCACCGGAAAAGCAAGCCGCTGGTCGGCATTGCCGTCGTCGAAGGTGATCGCAATCGGTTTATCGGGAAGCGTCCGCCCGCCAAACATCGCCTCATAGAGTTGGGCGGTTGTCACGGTGTGGTAGCCATTCTGCTTCAGCCAGTCCATCTGCGCCGTGAAATCCCCGAGCGTCGTGAAGTAGCGCGAGGCGGGGCCGATGTGATGGTACATCACGACCGGCACATGGAAGGCGACGGGCGCGCTCGCCTGCGATGGCGCGCGCCCCAGCCAGTCCGCCGGGTATTTGCGGGCATCGAAGCCGCCGCGACCGAGCGGCATCAGTACGACATCGTCCGCCTTGCTCGCGCGGTCGGGTCGCCACGCCAGTTCGCCCCGCTCGAAGAATTGCACCGACATGCCATCTTGCCCGAACTCCTCGGCAATCGGCAGGCCGAGGAGCGACGCGCCATCGTGCGCCTCCCAGAAGCGGCGAAGCGCGTAGGCAATCGTGTGCTTGGACTCCATAAAGCCGCGACGATCCGGGCTGTCGGGCGGCAACACCGCGATCGGCGCGAACGCGCCGTCTGTTCGACCGCCGCTCGCTTCCCGGCCGAGCGGGCCGGGTTGCACGACGCCATCGGCCCGCACATCGAGTCGCACGTTCTGGAAGTACTGGACGGTCGCGTCGCCTTCAGGAAACGCCTCGGCGATCGGTGCGCCGATCACATCCTCGCCGCCGTGCGCGTACCAATACGAGAGGAATGGCTCGCGGACGTTGTGCCCGCCCGCCTCGCTGTACGCGACCGGACCCGGCGGCGCTTCGGCCTGTACGGAAATTCGTGATGGACCAAAGATGAGACTGAACACGACCATACTCACCACCCACCATGCCCCACGGCGTGGCGATCCCATGTGCTTCCCCTTTTCTTTGTTTCTGCACGCCCCACGCGTGCCATACCCCACACCCATAGCCGTAAACGGAATGCGACGGTATCATACCAAAGTTGCGGATTATGTAAAGTCTAGTCGCGTCAAGAAATACAAAGGGCGCATCACTCTGTGACGCGCCCTCACACGATGAGGAATAGCGGAATCTACCGGCTAGAGCAGCGCGAATCCCAGCGCCTGCGCCAGCACGATCAGCAACATGGCGACCGCGAGCAACGCCGAAACCACCATCAGGTCCGTGCGTGTGATCGTTCGTTGATCATTCATCATCGGTCGCATCGCCATGACTTTGCTCCTTTTCTTCCATCCGTCCGACCCGTATAACGTTCCGTATGCAAGAACGGTTCCACGAGAACGAAGTACTGAGGACTGAGTGCTGAAGACTGAATAGAATGTCCGTTTTCGGCCGAGCGTCGAGGGGCGCGTGCGCCTCACATCTGCGGTAGAGTAGTTCGCTATGAATACGGTCGGTAGTCTGCGGGCAGGCACTCAGCACTCAGCACTCAGTACTCGATACTTCCGAGCGGCGCTTGCGGTCGTACTCACACTGTTGCTGGTCGGGAGTGCGGAGATCGGGCCGCTGATCGCGCCGCGTAATGTGCTGCTCTATGACGCACGCCATTTCATGGACACGCGCCTGCCGCATCCAGCCCCGCGTGGCCAGGGAGCAATCATCGGTCGGGTGACGGAAGAGGATGGGCGCCCGATCGCGGGAGCGGTCGTGCTCGTCAGCACGATGGATGGCACGGTGCATCGCGCGCGCACAGATGCAGACGGTAGATACGTGCTTGCCAACGTCCCCACCGGTCTGTACACACCGATGGCGGCGAAGAGCGGCTACCGCGATGCCTTCCCCGCGAACCGGGCGCACCAATTCCTCGCTTGGAGGGTCGCATCCGTCCATTTGCACGACGGTGAGATGGCAAAAGATGTTCGCTTCGTCCTGCATCCGGTGACGACACAACCCGCGTCGCTGCCAACCGATCTCGCACTCGGACCAATCGAGACGCGGGAAAGCGATCTGCCTACCCATAGCGAGAGCCACGCCCGGACGGTCACCTTCACGCGCGGCGGGAAGCGGCTCGCCGATCTCGCTGTCTACGAACCGACCGAGGGAAGCGGCCTGCTGCCCGTCCTGCTCGCGATCTATCCGGGCACGCCCGCATCGTGGGATCGCGTCTCGGTGCCTCTCGCCGCTCAGGGATACGTCGTGCTGGCGATCTTCCCGACGCGCGGTCTCGATCTGGAGGCGGATATGGACGATACCGCCGCCTTCGTTGCCCTCGCGCGCGCCGGGCAGATTAGCCCGCGCGCGGACCTGACGCGACTCGGCATCCTCGGCGGCTCGTTCACGTCGCTCCATGTCTATCGCTGGCTGGAACGGGAGGGGGGCGTGCAGGGCGCGGTCATCCTCGGCGGCATCGCGGACCTTTTCGCCTACCGGCTCGACTGGGAACGCGGCATGCTCGACCTCCCACCGGAAGTAGGCGACATTGATACGGCGCTCGCGGCTCTCGGCACGCCGGATCATCGCCCGGAGCAA
>JBBSFO010000546.1:0-3964 GCA_038238655.1 Thermomicrobiales bacterium
ACGGTTCGCGCACTTCACGCCGATGGACAAAGAGATCGGCGCCGCCGTCATCCTGCGTCACGAAACCGAAGCCCTTTGTCGGGTTGAACCACTTGACCGTACCTGTGCCCATGCCGTGCATTTCCTCCTGGCGCGCGAACCTTCTCCGCACCCATGACCGAACCAAAACACCGATCTGCCGCATTCCAATACAGGAGACGCGAATTCATAGAATAAACAAACTCGCCCTACTGTCAAGACAATTCCTGATAAATGAAACAGCATTCCACCGATTTCTATTCCGCAGCACGTACGTTCACCCGATGGAAGCCTTTTCTTCTGCTCCAAGGGGCGTCTACGCGGAACAACGGCCTTGACGCACTCGTAGTTTAGGGCTAAACTATAAACATGGATAATGTACGACCGGGTGCGGACAGACGTGCCGAACAACGCGCCGTGTTGGCTTGGATGCGTCTCGCGCGCGTTTTCCAGAAAATGAACCGCGCAGCAGCGGCGGAGTTCGCTACGCATGGGTTGAGCACGGCGCAGTTCGATGTCATCGCGCACCTCGGTCATCGTGAGGGAATCACGCAGCAGGAGTTGGCGGATCGTCTGCTTGTCACAAAGGGGAATGTTTCGCAATTGCTCGGCAAGATGGAGCAGCGCGGGCTGATCGCGCGCTGTCACGAAGGGCGGGCGAATACGCTCTTTCTGACACCCGAGGGCCAGCGCCTGTTCTCGACTGTCGTGCCCGCCCACGAAGCGCGGATTGCCGCCCGTTTCGGCGCGCTCCGACCGGACGAACGGAGCCAGTTGCTTCGCCTCCTCCGCACGTTGGACCGTACGTTGGAATAAACGGCGTCGCAATAAGTTTAGTTCTAAACAGAGTCGTTGACGGATGCAGGAGACATAGTATGGTTACAGACGCTGCAAACATGCAGTTTATTCACCGATTTATCCCCGGTCGGGCGGGAGCGCCGACGCTATTCCTGCTGCACGGCACGGGTGGGGACGAGACGGATCTGCTCAGCCTCGGCCGGGAGTTGGACAGTGCGGCGGCCCTGCTCAGTCCGCGCGGCAAGGTACAGGAACGAGGAATGCCTCGCTTCTTCCGCCGCCTCGCGGAGGGCGTTTTCGACCTTGACGATCTCACGCTGCGCACGCATGAACTCGCCGATTTCGTCGCGAACGCCGCCGCGCGGTATGCCTATGATCCGGGACGCGTGATCGCTGTCGGCTTCTCCAACGGCGCGAATATCGCGGCAAGTATGCTGCTGCTGCGCCCGGAGACCCTCGCTGCGGTGGTTCTATTCCGCCCGATGACGCCCTTGATACCGGAGACGTTCCCCGACCTGACTCGCGTTCCCGTCTTCATCGGCTCCGGGCGACACGACCCAATCGTGCCCGCAGCCGAGGCGGAACAGTTGGCGACTCTCTTGCGACAGGCGGGTGCGCCCGTCATGCATCATTGGGAGGAAAGCGGGCACAACCTGACGCACGGCGACCTCGATTCGGCGCGGCAGTGGATGGGAACAATCGCCGGTAAATCGCTCGTGCGTGTGATGCCGACAAACGTGAACGCGCGGAATGCTAGTACGGAATAGCCTGATAGAAACGGAATCGAGGGGTACATTCATGGAACTCAACGGCATTCATCATGTGACGGCGGTGACGGGGGATGCCTCCCGCAACGTCGCGTTCTATACCCAGGCGCTCGGGATGCGTCTCGTCAAGAAGACCGTCAATCAGGACGACGTCTCGGCGTATCACCTTTTCTATGCGGACGGCATTGGCAGCCCCGGCACGGACATGACCTTCTTCGATTGGCCGCAAGCCGGTCCCACCCGTCCCGGTGTCGGCACGACGACAACAACGGCCCTACGTGTACCGAGTCGTGCCGCCCTCGATTGGTGGGGGGCACGATTGGACACCTACCATGTGCCACATAGCAGTGTCATCGCGCCGTATGGACGCGCCCGGATCGCCTTTACCGACCCGGAAGGGCAGTCTCTCGCTCTTGTGGATGATGGCGGCGCGCCGTTCGCGGGCGTGCCGTGGCAGGAAAGCCCGGTACCACCGGAGATGGCGATTCGCGGCTTCGATTCCGTCTCGCTCGCCGTCCGCACGCTCGCGCCGACCGCCCAAGTGTTGACCGACGTTCTCGGTTTTCGCCAGACCGGTGACTCTGCGGAAGCGGAGAGCGACGCACGCGTCACGGTCTTCGAGACGGGTGCGGGCGGCCCCGGCGCAACGGTGTATGTGACGGAACAACCGACCCTGCCGTACGCATCCGTCGGCATGGGCGGGGTGCACCACGTCGCCTTCCGCACGCCGAACAATGAGGAGCATCACGCCTGGCAGCAACGTATCGCGGCGGCGGGCTTCCGCGTGACGCCGGAGATTGATCGCTTCTACTTCCATTCCATCTACTTCCGCGAGCCGGGCGGCATCCTTTTCGAGATCGCGACGGACGGCCCCGGTTTCGCGACCGACGAGTCGGGAGACACCCTCGGTACCTCGCTTGCTCTGCCACCGTTTCTCGAAGGGCAACGCGCCGCCATCGAAGCGGGCCTGCGGCCGATCACGCCGCCGGAACTCATCCCAGCGCGGCGAGCGACCGCAGGAGGAACCGACTGAAACCGGATTGACACAGAGAGCGCAGAGGACGCAGAGAACACAGAGGAGAAAGAGAGATTTCTCTTCGCTTTTCTTTAGGACGTACGCAGTTCACGAGAGAAACCCGGTGGTGGCAGGCTTCCAGCCTGCGTATCAAACAGGCTGGAAGCCTGCTACCAGGAAACCCATCCCAACTGCGTAACTCCTATTCTTCTCATTCCTTCTCTGCACACTCTGCGTCAACTCGGGTTAGCATCGGGAATGCGCGGTGTTGAATGGGCGTTGGTTGAGAATGTAGCGTCGTCGGTGTGTAGCAAAGGAGATGTCCATGATCCCGTCCGGTTATGAAGACCTGCTCGAATCGAAGGCCCTCGCGGACATCGCGACGATTGGGCCGAATGGCGAGCCACAAGTGAACCCCGTCTGGTTCGGCTGGGACGGTACGCACGTCCGCTTCAGCCAGACGAAGACGCGCCAGAAGTTCCACAATCTCCAGCGCGATCCGCGCATCGCCCTTTCCATCGTAGACCCCGCGAATCCCTACCGCTACCTCGAAATTCGCGGCAAGGTCGTTGGCGTGGAGGAAGACCCGAACCTCGACTTCATCAATTCGATGGCGAAGAAGTATATGGGGCAGGACAAATACCCCTGGCATCGTCCCGGCGATGAGCGGGTCGTCATCATCATCGAGCCTGAGCACACAACCCAGATGGGGGCGTAGCGTCCCCTGCGTAGACACGGAAAGAACCGCGAATGCCGCCCCAATGGGACGGCACTCGCGGTTCTGCACGATACGCGACCCGATTGATCGCGCTCGTTATCGCTACTCTGTAGCACTAATCGTTAGCAGCTCGGCGTCGGTGTTGCAGTCCCGGGGCCGGTGGTGGGCGAGGGTGTGACTGTGCCAACCGGCGTGCCGGTCGCGCGGGCACGGGCGGTCGCCGTGATACAGGCGGCGGTGACGGTGCTCGCCGCACTACTGCCTGCCACGATCACCGTACCACTTGCGGCGGTGGTCACCGCATTGACGGTCGGCGCGGCGCTCGTCGCGGCGCTCGCCACGCTGCTACCCGCCGCATTGACGGTCGGCGCGAGGCTCGTCGCGAGGCCCGTTACACTGCTCGCGACCGCATTGGCCGTTGGAGCGGCGCGCGTGGCAGCACCCGACGCGCTACTCGCCGCTGCGTTGAGCGTCGGCGCGGCGCTGGTCGCGGCACCGGTGATTGTTGTTGCTGCCGAACTCGTCGTCACGGTCGCGCTCGAACTGCTGCATGCTGCCAGAAGAGGCAGCGCACCGAGCAGCAATAACGCGCAGTATCGTCCAGTGTTCCATCGAGACCCCGTCATTTCGTTCTCCTTCGTGCCAATG
>JBBSFO010000547.1:0-3956 GCA_038238655.1 Thermomicrobiales bacterium
CAGTTGCCCGCCGCGCTTGACTGCCCCACTCGCCGTGGTTGGGTTCGCCCCCGCTACCGCCGATGCTGCCGCTGCGGTCGGCGCCACCGGTGCGACCGAGGACGCGCTTGCCGCCGTGCTGATGACGGTGACCGGTGTGACGATCTGTGGGACGATTGCCGCCGTGGTCGGCGCTTTGCCGGCGGTTGTCGGCGTCGCGGCAGTCGCCCCGCCGCATGCTGCGAGAATGCTCGATGCCGCGACAGCGCCTATCCCGGTCAGTGCGGCCCGCCGTGAGATTCGTGCTTCCGAAGGCATTTTCCCATCCTTTCCAGCCGCCGAAAGACTTAGCGGCCTCCGCGGTGCTTCAGCCGGGGATCGAGCGCTTGCCGCACTCCATCGCCGACAAAGTTGAATGCGAGAACCGTGACGAAAATCGCGATCCCCGGTGCGAACGCCAACCAGGGCGCTGTTTCGAGATACTGCCTGCCCGACTGGAGCATCGCCCCCCAACTCGGTGTCGGTGGCACGACGCCAACCCCGAGGAACGAGAGCGATGCTTCCGTGATAATCGCGGTGGCGATCATCAATGTCGCCTGTACAATGATCGGCGCGGTGACATTTGGCCAGATATGCCGCGCCATGATCGAGACCGGCGAGACACCGACCACCCGTGCCGCCGCGACGTACTCGCGCTCGCGTTCGGAAAGGGTCTGTCCGCGCGTCAGCCGGGCAATCGTTGTCATCGAAACGAAACCGATGGCGATCATCGCGTTGCCGATGCCGGGGCCGAGCGCCGCCGTGATGGCCAGCGCGAGGATCAGCGACGGGAACGCCTGCACCGCGTCCACGAACCGCATAATGACATTGTCCAGCGTTCCGCCGGTGAACCCGGCGAGCAGCCCCAGTGTCACGCCGACGCTGAGTGCGATCCCCACCGCGATGATGCCGACTTCGAGGGAGACCCGCGCGCCGTAGATAATGCGCGCGAGCACATCGCGCCCGAGATCGTCCGTGCCGAGCCAATGCTGAGCGGAGGGTTTGGTGAGGAGCGCGAGGTAATCCTGATCGGTTGGGTCATACCGCGCAATTAGTGGCGCAAACAGCGCGCAGACGACGACGATCGCGAGAATTACCAGCCCTGCCCCGGCGAGGCGTGCATCGAGGACGCGCCGGAAGGTGCGCCACCGCGCCCTGCCACGCCCCACTTCGAGCGCGGCGGTGGGCAGAACGGTTGCCGCGATCTCGGCGCGCGGCGGGAGGCGCATCTGCTCGCTACTCATCGGTACCGTATCCGCGGATCGAGGTATCCATAGGTCAGATCGGTGATCAGATTGGCGACCATCACGGCGAGCGCCAGCATCAGCACGGCTCCCTGCAAGAGGGGATAGTCGCGGTTTGCGATCGCGTCCACTGCGGCTCGCCCGACGCCGGGGATCGCGAAGACCGTCTCGACAATCGCCGCGCCAGAGACGAGTTGGCCCATTTGCAGGCCGATGATCGTGACGATCGGGATCAGCGCGTTCTTTAGAGCATGCTGCACGATGACGCGCCGTTCGTGCAAACCCTTCGCGCGCGCCGTCGCGATGTAGTCCTGCCCGAGCACTTCGAGCAGCGCGGAGCGGCCTTGCCGCATGATGACCGCCGACGAATGCGTGCCGAGCACAATTGCCGGGAGGGCGAGCATCCGCAGACTGAGCGGTAAGTTAACGAAGGGTGAGGTGTAGCCGCTCGGCGGCACCCAGTGGAGTAAGACCGCGAAGACATAGACGAAGATCAGCGCCTGAAAAAAACTCGGCAGTGCGATACCGCCGAGTGCGGCGACGGACGCGGTGGTATCGAGCCTGCTCCCCGGTCGGAGTGCCGAGATCACCGCCGCCGTCAACCCGATGACGATCCCAATCAAGAGACCGGCAAAGCCGATATACAAACTGACCGGCAATCGCCGGAGCAGAATTTTCGTCACCGGCTCGTTGGTGCGGACGGACGTGCCGAAGTTGCCGTGTGCGACGCGACCAAGCCACTTCCCGTACTGGACATAGATCGGCTGGTCAAGGCCGAAGTCGTGCCGAAGCGCCTGATACGTCGCCTGGTTCCCAGCATTGTCGCCGAGGACCGCGATAGCGGGATCGCCGGGGAGGACGTACAGGAGGCCGAACGAGATCACGCTGGCGATGAGCAGTACCGGGACCATGCTCGCCACGCGACGGACGATGTATTCCCCCATATGGACCCATCTCCGCGATAGAACGACGGCGTGGACACCCGGTTTAGATTTCGTACCGCTTGCCGGGCTGATCCTACCAGCGCACGGCGAAAGGCGTCAATGGAAATGGTGCCAATCATCAATCGCTGGTGGCTTCTGCCGTAGGCCGAAAGCCGCACAAGACGGGATGCGATTGTCAATCGGCGGGGCGGACGGCGAGATCAATGATCGCACCGCCGGTGATGCGCGCGAGTTCGGCAGGCGCGATGGCGAAGACGGCGTGGGGCGTACCCGCCGCTGCGAAGACGACTGCATACTGCGTCAAATCACGATCAATAAAGGTGCGGAGCGGCTGACTGTGGCCGATGGGTGGGACGCCGCCAATGGCGAAACCCGTCGCCACGCGGACCTGATCGGCGGTGGCGCGGCGCGGCGGATCGCCCGTCCAGGTCGCGAGGCGGGCCGGGTCGAGGCGGTTTGTGCCGGAAACGAGCGCCAGCACCGGCGCGTCGCCGACCATGAAGACGAGCGACTTGACGATTTGCGCAACCTCGGTGCCGATGGCCCCTGCCGCTTCTTCCGCCGTCCGGGTACTTTCGGCAAACTCGATTACGCGCGTTTCGACGCCGAGAGCGGTGAGGGCATCGGCGATGCGTTGCGCGGTAGCATTCATGGCTGCTCCTCCTTTCTTTCTTGCGGCGATGGTAGCAGGAACAATCCTGGGAGACTACACGTGGCGATATGGGCGAAAACTGGTCGGACCATCGGACATACGACGAACGAATACTTGGCGGTTGTTTGCATTCGGCGGGGCAAATGACTATCATCCACGCGTCGGACTCGACATAATGTTGCGTCGTGTGCCGTGTTTGGCGCACGCACACGGGAGGTGGAGGAAAAATGGTCGCAGTGAGTAGGAAGGGATCAGGAAGCGACGGACGCACGCTGCGTGTGGAAGTGACCGCGCGCGAGGCGGTGCTCCCGTGCCCGGTCTGTCGGGCGCGCGGCGTCGGGACGGACGATGGCTCGAATGTGCATCTCGGCTCTGCCCTCCACCGGACCAGGGAGTACCCGCTGATCCCACGGGGGGCGGTTGACCGCGACTTCCCGGACATTTGCATCCAGTGCTGGTGCGACGAGGGCCACGAGTTCGAGGTCAGTCTCACGGTACGACGGGGGGCGACACACCTCTTCGCGACGTGGATCGAAGGCGACGAGGAGGGAGACAAGGAAGTGCGTGCCCAGCGACGGCTCGCTCACGCAGCGGAGGCGGCAGGCCCGCAAGAGCCACGGCCGGAGAGCGAAGCGATGACGACGGGGATGCGAGAGCCGCGCAAGGACGCGGCAACCCCGAGAGAGCCGCGACCGGAGGGTGAGGCGAGAGGTTTGATCCATGATACGTCTCCTACCGTGATGCGGAATACAACCGCGTAAACCGCCAAGAGATGGGAATCCCTCTCGCGCTCTTCCACGATCCAACGTGGCACATCGCGGTAGGGTGCGGTATCGTGCGAACGATAGTGGAGATAAACACCAAAGATTGAGCGCGGTTTTTGCGAGCGGGGAAGGGAACGGGCGATGGTGACGATTGCGGATATCTGGGCGGCGCGGCCAATCGTTGCGGAGGTCGCGATGCGGACGCCGCTCGTTCGGCTGCGGCTGCCGGACGCGCCCGCCGAGATTTACCTGAAACTGGAGAACTTACAGCCGATCGGCTCCTTCAAGTTGCGTGGCGCGCACAACGCGATGCGCGCCCTGCCGCCGGAGGAAC
>JBBSFO010000548.1:0-3955 GCA_038238655.1 Thermomicrobiales bacterium
CACATGCTTCGTAGATTGGCCAGTATTTGCGGCGACCCATCGGCTCGCGCGGTCGGCCCGTAAACTGCACCTGGACGAAGCGCGGGTCGCGAGCGCGACGTTCGATTTCTGCCACGGCGAGGTCTGCGTGCTCGAAGGGCAAAATGATCGAGGCGCGCAGGCGCGGCTCCTTGTCCAGCCATTCGGCAACCTGCCAGTCGTTGACGGCGGTGGCGAGCGCGGAGTCGAACTCCGGGTTGAGTTGGGAACCCACGCCGGTCAGCGGGTTGAGAATGCCGCGCACGATGTTCCACTCGTCGAGCAGTTGCACCGAGGTGAAGGCGCACTCCGATCCTGCCTCGCGCCCCGATGGCGGAAAGGCGTCGGTGCGCCGGTTGGTGAAGCGGGGGTAGACGGCCCCCGATGGCCCGCGCATCCCGTAGGTCATCAGGTGCGCGCGCCAGCGATCCGAGAGGAACGGATACAGGTCGCGCTCCGAGTCGAGTTCGTTGTGGATGTCGCAGTCAATGATCGCCGGTTTCGTCCGCGTCTGCCGCGTCGTGCGTTCGAGTGTCGTCGCCATCGAGCACTTCCTCCTGAGTCGGAACGTCATAACCACAGAGACACTGAGGGCACAGAGAAACGCTGAGAAGACAAACGAAAACGAAGATGACAGAAGATTGCGTTAACAGTACCTCTTTTCTCCCTCTCTGTGTCCTCTGTGTCTCTGTGGTTCAAATCCCTGCCAGCCCGTACAGGTCGCGGGCGTTTTCGTACCGGATTTTCCGTGCCAGCGCATCGGGCAGATGGGGCAACAGGGTGTCGAGTGGATCGCTCGCGTGCCGGTGCGGGTAGTCGGTCGCGAACAACAGCATGTGATCGCCGTCCAACTGCGTGATAACGCGTTCCATATCCCGCCACTCGGGAGGCGCGTCGAGCGGTTGGATCGTCAGGCGGACATGGTCGCGGATGTACTCGGACGGCGCGCGTTTCACCCACGGCACGAGGCGGCGCAGGTTGCGCCACTCCTTGTCGAAGCGCCACATGAAGGCGGGTAGCCAGGTGAAGCCGCTTTCCAGCAGGGCAATGCGCACAGTGGGGAAGAGATCGGGTACGCCTTCACTGATGATGCTCGCCAGTTGCGACTGGAAGACCTGCGCCATGCCGGTGTACTCCTCGAAGTAATACGACGGCCAGCCGGACGGGAAGGGCGGGTTGCCGGGCGCGCCGCCGAAATGGATACCGGCGACGAGGTTGCGCACGCAGATCGCCTCCCACATCGGGCGGAAAAGGCGGCTGCCGTACGGATGCTCCGAGCGCACCGGGAGCAACACCTGGACGAATCCCGGATGGTCGCCGACGCGCGCGATCTCCGCCGCCGCCAGTTCCGGCAGTTGGGTCGGCACGACAATCGAGGCGCGCAGACGGGAGTCTTTTTCCAGCCATTCCGCGATCTGCCAGTCGTTGACCGCACGGGCAAAGGCGACCGCCGCTTCGGGGTTGTGCAGGCTGTCAATCGCGTACAGGCAATTGACGATGGCGATCTCCACGCCGAGCGGATCGAGGACTTGTTCGCGCAACAGATCGAGGCTGGAACCGGCCGGTCCGTCGGGCGGGATGCTGCCGGATCGAGCGGCGATGGGCGCGCGCGGTGGGTAGTACGTCGTGCTTGCGCCCTTGAAGACGGATTGGTTGACATGCTCGATCCAGTGCCGTGGGAGGTACGGAAACAGGGCCTCGACGCGCGGCACTGTGCTGTGAACATCGCAGTCAATGAGCGCGAGAGCGGTTGACGGGGATGTCTCGCTCGCCTCGTCGTGTCGTGTCTGCATCGGCGACCTCCTCCACTGCGTCGGCACTCTACTCTACGTCACCGACTGCAGAGGGTCAACCTCCCTCCGCGCCCTGGACGACGCTTCCTGATGCCGCTATACTTGTGTCACGTATTAGGAAAAAAGGGGAGGGAAGTCATGACGCCGCAAGGGCCGAATCTGCCGCAGGGACAACCGATGGGGCCGTATGGGTATGGCTATCCGCCGCCGATGTATGCACCGACCGCGCCGACGACCTCGACCATGGCGATCATCAGTCTCGTGTGCGGCGTTGTCGGGTGGACGATTGTACCGTTTATCGGCGCGCTGGTCGCGGTGATCACCGGGCATATTGCGCGCGGGGAGATCCGTCGGTCGGCGGGTCGCGTGGGCGGCGGGGGTCTGGCGACGGCCGGCTTGGTGCTCGGCTATCTCCAGATCATCGCCACGGTTCTCGTGGTCATCGTCATTATTGCGGTCGTCCTCACGAACGGGAGCACCAGCCCATAATTGGGTGCAAGCGACGGAGCGTTGAGGATTGAGTTACAGCCTGCGTTATTGCAGGAATGCATCCGTGGAACGCCACGACTATCAGCGGCCCGCGAGCCGCTCGATAACCGGCGCGGGCGCCTCCATCAGTTCGTCTGAGACCACAATGTTACGAGATACCCAGCGTCTCTCGCCGCCGCTCGAGGGTGTCGCACATCGCGTCGGTCGTCCCCGTGAGTACGGGAATCGCGCCGAACTGAGCCGCGATCCACCCGGGCATCTGTTCCCTCACCATCATCAGGTTCAGGTTGATCTCCAACTGCTCGAACCGCTCGCCTGCCGCCGAGCGCGACGATGTCCGCCTCGCACGCTGGCCTGCGAGGAGCGGTTTGATAATGGCGAGCGATTCGGTCAGCCGCGCAACGCGGACGCCGCCCGCCTCAAAGGGAATGCCGAGCATCTGATTGTCATGCGCGGCGGTCGGTCGGCCCGCGCCGATGCCGAGTTCTAAGCGCCCGCCACTGAGCAGATCGAGGGTGGCGGCTCCCTTGGCGAGCATGACGGGATTGCGGTAATCGTTGGCGAGGACATAGGTGCCGATGCGGAGCGTGTGCGTGGCGACGACCGCGAGCGCGGGCAACGGTGCGAGCGTGTACTGGATGTTGTCCGGGATGACGAGCGTCGCGTAGCCGGGTGCCTCGACGCGGCGGGCGTTCTCGGCCCACTCCTCCCCCGAGCGCGCCTGCGCGGCCACAACGCCAAAGCGAAACGGATGGTGCGCCATAGTCAGCCTCCTTATCATCCTTGAGCGATAGGACTCAGTGTTGCGGCTTCGGATTCGTAGCCGAATCCTCTCAGCGTGACGGGAGACGCGCAATCATCTTAACGGCCGAATGGTATATATTGATGTCCGACCAGGCACAAAACGATCACAGCGCAGCCACGATCTGCTCATTTCGGCACTGTCGGCGCGCGGAATGCGACAGCGGCTTGCGCGTCGGTTGCTGCCGTCATATCCTGTGCCGGTCAGCCGCGCGATACCGCGATCCAGCGATACATGTGCCCGATTAGGTACCCGTTCCCGGCCCGGCGAAAGGGGATGCGATGCAAGGCTCGCCGTTCGACCCGATCTCTCCACAGGAGCGGGACATCGCCAACCTGTTCATCGGCATCCTGATCGTTGGCGCAGTGATCCTGGCGCTCGTCACAACGCTCGTCGTGATCGCGATGATCCGCTTTCGCCACCGCCCTGGCAGCACGGACGAGCCGTACCAGGAGTTCGGCAGGCGCAAACTGGAGATCGCCTGGACGATCGCGCCCGCCGTGCTACTCGCCGTTATCCTCGGGTTCACCGTCAAGACGATGGCGGCCGTCAGCCCCGGCCCCGGCGATCACCCGCCGGATATTGTCGTCACCGGCTATCAGTGGTGGTGGGGGATTCAATACCCGGCGTCCGGCGTCGTGACGGCGAACGAGGTGCATCTGCCCGTCGGGCGGCGCATGCTGCTGCAACTGGAAGGCGGCGACGTCATCCACGATTTCTGGGTGCCGCAACTCGGTCGCAAGATGGACATGATCCCCGGTCACACGAACTGGCTCTGGGTCGAGCCGACCAAGAGCGGCACCTATCTTGGCGCGTGCGCAGAATACTGCGGCGCGGAACATGCGTGGATGCG
>JBBSFO010000549.1:0-3938 GCA_038238655.1 Thermomicrobiales bacterium
ATCCAGATACCCTTGCAAGATCAGTGCGGCAGCCCGCGCATCAAGTGTCGTCCTGCCTGATCTCTCGTGTGATTTGCCACGCGATCGACCACGCTCTTCTTGAAACGTACGTAGTGCTTGGGTTGTCGTCAATCGCTCATCTATTAGGGATATGTACACTTTACGAACGATGAGCGCCCCGCGTAGCTGTGCGACGAATTGCTCCGTCCATTGGGCTTGAACACCGCGCTCGCCTTTCATATTCCTTGGTAGGCCAATGATAACGCGCCGTACTGCGAACCGATGCACCATTTCAGCAATCGCACGAATCGCCTCCTCAGTACCGCCCTCATGCTGCGCGACAAGGATCGTCGTTTCCGGCGACGCGACGATTTGGAGTTCGTCGCTCACTGCTACTCCAATGCGATGGGTCCCAATATCGAGGCCAAGCAGGCGTTCAGCCCGGCGCGGCAGATCACTCTCCGGTGCTGGTTGAGTATTGTTGCTTCCCATATTCGCCTCTCATCCAACTTATGGGATATGTATGTTTTAGCGGACCTGTGGTGTCGTCTACGACGGTATACCTCTGTGAAGGTGAATATGGGATGCGGTGCGCGGCATCCGCACCCGTATGAACGCCGGCAGCCATACGGGACCGTAGCGGATGTCGTGGCTCCCAAAATGTGGGTCGCTCACCAGTATATTCTCTGCCGACTTCGCGTCGCGCGAGACCAGCATCGCACCGATTCGTGTCAGGTCGGAATCGCTGACGACCGCGCGGGTTCGCCCAGTGACCGAGGCGAAGTACCGCACGAGCGGCCCTTGTACATCCACAAAGGTCGGCTTCGCCTTGACGACGGTTTCAGGCAACACCTGGCGTGCGCCGCCGTCCGCAGCGCCCGTCTCCTGCACCACATCAGTCAATCGCCGCTCGATCAAAGCATCGAAATCAGCGTTCTGATAAACTGGTACCTGCGCCGCGATTGTTAGGCGAACATGGACATTCTCCGCTTGCGCCCCCGTAGCGGGTTGTGTGGTCACGCTCGGCGTCCGCAACGTCACATAGTCATTCAGCGCGGTCGCCCCGCTCGGCAGCGCCGCATTGACATCCGTCAGGGCACGAAGCCGAGCCTCACGCTCCAAACGCGCGCGCAGACCGGTAATATCATCATCGGTCACAACCGAGACCTGTTTTTCCGTGCCGCCTACGATCTCACCGCTAATATATGTGATGTTGTCCGTGTATCGCGATGCGAACCCTGCGCCGAGGTTCCCAGTCGGTCCGGGTTGCGACGCCTGCACTTTTGCGCTCGCCTCCCCCAGTTGACCGCGCACAAAGTCCAGCTTTGGTACGACGATGTCAGTCTGCACGACATACGTGACATCTTTCGGCCCCTTCAGCGCTGTACCCGCCTTGATCGCCGTCGCACCGTCGGCGCGGCTGCGGAAGGTCATCGAGCCGGTGGCCGTCCCATCCGGTACGCTTGTCTTTCCCGTCGCCAGTGCGTCCCCTTCCAGCGCAATGATCGTTTCAAACCGCGTTGTTTGAAGGGTGTTGGGGTCGTCGGTCGGCATCACAGAAACGGCAAACGGGACAACGCGCGAGAACGACTGCTCGGCTGGCTGGACAAACACATCAGCAGTATGGACCTGTGCGACGACGATCGCGGCGATGAGACCTGTCGCGACCGCAAGCACTAAGAGGACAACGATGCCCATACGGGGACCAGGGCGGCCACGTGGAGAGGCCGTTGCGCGCGACGACGTGACCGGGGTCGGTGTTGTCGGCACGACAGCGCGGATACTGCGCGTCTGGTTTGGCGGTCCGTATTGCACATCGGGCACGGGAGTGGTGGCATTCTCCGGGTGATAGCCAGGCGGTCGTACACGGTAGCCGAAAGCCAGCGCCAATCCGGTGCGATGGGCATCCTGAACTTCGATCGTCACCGACACGTGCCGCGCGAGTCGTACCGCGTCGAGCGCGCGGAAATGATCGGGAGTCGCGAAGAGTACCGATAATGGATCGAGCAGCAGCGTCGCGCCGCCTGACGGCCCCGCGCGTAGTTGGTCGAGCACGCGATCAAGCGTCGAATGTTGCGTGACGCGAATTACCCGATCAGTAGCGTGCTCGACCATTGCGTCCCTTTCGTTGCTCAGTCTCCTTGTCCCAGTCGGGTAGCAATGATTCCTCGCGCGGCGTCGAGTGCGGCATCAAGGGCATCTGCGTTTGGCCCGCCTCCCTGCGCGCGCCCGTCGCGCCCGCCACCACGACCGCCGACCACACCTGCCGCCGCTTGGAGAATCGCGCCCGCCGACACTCCTCTGGCAATTACCTCTTCCGACACGAGCGCCAGCAATTTCGCTTTGCCATCCTCCACACTGCCGAGAACGACGACGCTCGGGCCGAGATGATCGCGCAGCTGGTCGCCGAGTTTACCCAGATCACCCGTCTCCGCACGTGCCACAACGACGGGGACACCGTTAATGGTGCGTGTCTGATCGCGGAGGCTCCCAACCGCCGCGCGGGCGACTTGAGCACGGAGCACTTCGATCTCGCGATCTTTGGCGCGCAATTGCTCCCGCTGCGCGTGGATGCGTTCCGGCAGTTCCTTCGGTGTACCGCGAAACTCTGCCGCGAGATCGCCGACCATCGTTTGCAGCGCGCCGATATATTCGATGGCCGGTACACCCGTCATCACCTCGATGCGGCGCACACCGGCGGCGGAACTCTCCTCACCGAGGATCACCAACGGCCCGATCTCCCCAGTTTGCCGGACATGCGTACCGCCGCACAGTTCGCGCGAGTAGTCACCGATGCGGACGACGCGGACCGTATCGCCGTACTTTTCGCCGAACAGCGCCATCGCCCCGCCCGCGACCGCCGCGTCATACGCCATCATCGTCGTCTCGACCGGCGTGTTTGCAAGTACCTGATCGTTCGCAATCTCCGCGACGCGCCGCAATTCGTCGCCAGTCATCGCCCCGGAATGCGTGAAATCGAAGCGCAGCCGGTCGGGCGCGACGAGTGAGCCTGCCTGCTTCGCATGCTCGCCGAGCACGATATGCAGCGCCCGGTGGAGCAGGTGCGTTGCAGTATGATTGCGGCGGATAGCCGCGCGCCGGGCAAAATCCACCGCCGCACGCACCGAATCCCCAACGCGCAACGATCCTTCACGCACCTGCCCACGATGCGCGACGAGCGACGTATTCGGTCGCCGTGTATCCACGACTGCGAAGATACTGGTCTCGGCAGTGAGCAGCCCGGTGTCCCCGACCTGCCCGCCCGATTCGCCGTAAAATGGCGTGCGGTCGAGGAAGACGACGACTGTTTCGCCTGCCTCCGCGCCTTCCTGTGCGCCATCATCGCCGATGATGGCAACAATCGTCGCGTCCCCTTCGGTCGCTTCGTAGCCGAGGAAAGTCGTCGCGGGCAACCCAAGCGATCCAATAGTTTGCATGTTCGCCATCGCCGCTTTATCGAAGGCCGCATGTGATCGGCTCTGCTCCCGCTGTATCTGCATCGCCTGCTCGAACCCCGGCTCGTCAATCGTCATGCCCTGCTCGCTCGCCAACTCGCGCGTCAGGTCGGGCGGGAAGCCGAAGGTATCGTAGAGGCGAAACGCGTGCTCTCCGGGGATTTCAGTCGTGCCGTTACGCTGCAACTCCTGCGCCATCGTCGTGAACCGCCCGAGGCCCGCCTGCAAGGTACGTCCGAATGTTTCTTCCTCGCGCGCGACGACGCGCAAAATGTGCGCCGCACGCTCACGCAGTTCGGGGTAGCTGCGCCCCATTTTCTCGATCACCGCGCCGACAGTTTCGGTCGCGAAGGGCCGCTCGATACCGAGCAACCGTCCCTGCCGGATCAGGCGCCGCAGCACGCGCCGCAGGACATACCCTCGCCCCTCGTTGCTCGGCAGCACGCCATCACCGATCAGGAACGTCACGCCGCGACTGTGGTC
>JBBSFO010000550.1:0-3921 GCA_038238655.1 Thermomicrobiales bacterium
GAAGACCATCATGTGGTCAATCCGTCGGAGTTTCGCGACACCAGCCGGGGTGAGTGGGAGGGAATGATAGAGCGTGCTCGCCGTATAGAGAGCGATTTGACTAAGACCGAAGATTGTGAAGGCGATCACTTGCCGCGCATCCCGCGCCGTAATCGCCAGCCACAAGAGCACGACCAGCGCCGCGATCGAGAGCAGTACGCCGACAAGATGGGTCAGCCCGTTCACTGGTTCGCGTATGCGTGCCGTGGCGATGGTGCGCTCCCTCCTGTGCCACCGCCCACCGGCAGCGCCTATAAAGGTCTACGGATATTCCTGGGATGGGTTGCTTGGGGGGAGGGGACCTCTCCCACCCTCACTCTACACCGAGGAGGCGCGCGAGTTTCGCGAGTACACCATCGTTTTGGCTGGCGGATTGGGCGAAGTCGGCGAAGCAGCGGCCGCTGAGATAATCGGGGAACGAGTAGACGCCGGTGATCTGGACGTAGCAGCGGTCGGGGTGCCGCTCCCAGCCGCGCGCCAGCCCAATGCGCAGGAAGACCGGGTTTGTCCGCAGAATGGTAGTCACGCGCTGCGCGACGATCTCCGGCGGCACCGCACGCCGGTCGCGCAAGTAATCGAGGTAGACGCGAAAGGCGAGGTCCGTCACTGGCAAGCGATAGTGCTGCCCGCTCTGATCGGTGAAGCCGATCCGGTATTGCCAGCGTCCGTTCGTGCCGGGGCTGAACTGCACCGTTTCCAGTCGCTTGACACGTACCGTGCCAAGCGACCGCACCCCTTCCCCCGCGAGGACGAAATGACCGTCCGCATCGTAGATCGTCGCGCCAAAGATCGCCGCGACATCCCGCTCCTCGGCCGTCGCGCACCATTCCGCACGCTCTTCCGGCGTCAATACACCGCGCCGGACGCGATGGGACGCATCAATGATCCGGTCTTCGGTGTGCGGCGGCAGGGGCATCGGTGGGTTTCCCTGTATGTCGAACTCGATCACCGCGAAGGGGCGGATCGCTACCTGCCCCCGCACGCGCAGCCACCCTTCCGTCAGCCCCCCTTTGGCGAACACGGGGCGGACGCAGGTCATGTCCGGCAGGTATCCGGCGACGCAGACGCGGTCGCCCTGCATCCGGGTCAGATCGGTAATCGTCAGCGTCGTCTTCATGCCACCTCACGTTCCGTTAGAGGTGGATCACTGCGGTATCCGCCCATGAGCGCGCGATCCGTTCCGCGACGAGTCGCCGGTGGCATTGCTCCGGCGTCGCCTCGCTGCATAGGAGGCAGCACGTTTTTTCTTCATAGAAGGTGCGGTCGAGGGCGAAGGGCACATTGCGCCGATCCATCAATGCCTCGAACTGCTCGACATATCGTGCCCAGTCGCCATCTTTCCGGTAGGCAGAAAGAATCTCCTTCGTCGGCGCGAGCGCGAGGGCGTGGTGATACTCGCAGTTGATCAGGTTCGGGAGGAAGTAGGCGAGGTCGTCGCGTTTCGTGAAACCGGCGAGTTGCCCGGTCGGGTGGAGGCGAATATCGACGAGCCGTTGGACGCCGTTCTTCTTCAGTAGCGAGAAGAATTGCGCGGCGGACTTTTTCGTGAATCCCACGGTGTATACGTTCATCGGCATCGCTCCGGGGTCGGGGAGGGAAAAATCTTCGCCCTCATACAGAGACGTCACGTCGAACAGGCCGACTTCCAACGGGCCACGATGGCGGATGTGGTAAACGGCGATGCCGCGCGCGGTCAGTGTCCGGGCGATCAGATGCAATCGGTGGCAGCGGCGCGGGTCTTCCTCGCTGCACATAATCGCGGTGCGTTGTTTCCGCCCGATATGCACTAGATCGCGGACGGCTCGCTGATACCACGGTCGCGCTGCCACGTTCGCATAGTCCACACGATTGAGATAATCCGCACGACCCTGCGGCAGCATACCATCCTTGTAGCATGTCGGATCGCGCGGTCTCCCGCCGAGCCATGCGCCCATGTACGCATAGTGAATACCCGCCTCCGCCAGCGTCCGCACAAAGGCCCGTCGGTTGAATTGCGGTGCGTAGCTGCTCGCAGGGATGCTTCGCACATCCACGAGCATCATAATGCCGTGTTCGCGCAGCAAGGCCACGACACGTTCGGCGGGCGCGTTGCTGTGCCCGATGGTGTAGATGTCCGCCCGGCCTGTCGGTGCTGTCATCACGCTCCGTTTCGCTGGTGTGCGGATAGTAGCATATGAAGTGAGTCCCCCTTTCCCACCGTCGCAGGAGTGGGATGCCTTTTCGCTACGTTTCGGACAATGTGACAGTGCGATGGCTACACACGATGCATGTGATTGTGCCGATCGGGCGGTCGGGTTGGCTTCCACGAGGAACCGCGCGACGATGTCCCGGCCTTGCGGGTGCCGACCTCCCGCGTGCCCCCGGTCCTCGATCCTCAGTCCGTCGGCAACGCCGAATCGCGCTCAGGCGCGTCCATCCCTTTGTTTCCTCTGCACGTTGTTTGTTCGTTGGGGCTGGGGCAATTCGGGAATCTCCCTTGGTGCGGCGACCCGCCGTTCTTCTAACTGCCCCACCACCGTTTTGTTAGCGACGTTGCTCCTGTATCTCAGCGCCGCCACAGCGTCTGATGCCGTTATTTGAGGATAGTGTGTACCGGCCACACCGTCACCTTGGGCGCCGCGATCCCGTGCTTCTGCGTAATCGGCATGATCTGCTCGTGCGTGAATCGCTCCATTGCTTCCTGCGATTCCCATACGTCAACAACGCGCATCCCGCCGCCCTCCATCTCATCGGCAACGTGAAAGATGCCGCCTGGGCCGGGCTTACCGCCGAGGTTCATCTCTTCGATTACTGCGTCATAGTGCTCCATCGTTCCCGCCGGGAATTCCATCAATACCGCGATCGCCATAGCGTCCTCCTCCTCCCATGCGGGAGTATCGGTTCTCGACCGCCGACCGCTCGGCGATCCTCATACAGGCAAAGACGCAGCGGGAGCGTTTCGTTTGTGGATGTATCTCTGTTGTGCATATGATCCACGCCGCACGATGCACTCGCCCTGCGCCGCATCGCCGTCAGTGGACGAACGTACGCAAAATCGGTACGATGGTCGTGATAGTTCGAGATTCGGAGTTCGGAGTTCGAGAAATTCCACCCCGAACTTCGAACCGCGAACCTCGTACCGCGAACTTCGAACCGCGAACTTCCCAGGGAGCAACGATTGACGGGCAGCACGAACGGGACAGCGAAACGAACGATCCATCCCTTCCTCGCACGGGTGCAGGATACGGCGCGCGGGCCGCTCCTCTTCGATGGGGCAATGGGCACCCTGCTCCACATGCGCGGCGACGAGCCGATGGATACCTGCTTCGTCGCGCTCAATAAATCGCGGCCGGACCTCGTCTCCTCGCTGCATCGGGATTACATCGCGGCGGGTGCGGAAGCGATCAAGACGAACACCTTCGCGGGCAACCGCTTCCAGTTGGAACTGCACGGCTGGGGCGATGAGGTGCGCGACCTGAACAAGCGCGCCGCCAAACTCGCCCGCGATGCGCGCGAAATCAGCGGGCAGGCGGTCTGGATCGCCGGGAGCGTCGGCCCGACCGGGCGGCTACTCGCGCCCATTGGCACGAGCACCGTCAAGGAAATTCACGCTGCCTTCCGCGAGCAGATCGAAGTGCTCGTCGAGGGTGGCGTGGACGTGCTGCTCCTGGAAACCTTCTCGTCGCTCGCCGAGATTCGCGAGGCAATCGTGGCGGCACGCGCGATCTCCGATTTGCCGATCATCGCCTCGATGACCTACGCGGACGATGACCGCACGCCCGTCGGCCACGCACCGCGGGACGTGGCGCGTGAGTTGACGCGCCTTGGCGTGGACATGATCGGTGCGAATTGCTCGGTCGGGCCGCAGAATGTCACGCGCGTCGCCCTCACGCTCCGGCAGGC
>JBBSFO010000551.1:0-3904 GCA_038238655.1 Thermomicrobiales bacterium
ACCGTTGCCTCTCCTGTTCCTTCACGCAGCCCCTCATTCCCCGCCGTTCGCGGCGAGCGCCGCTACGGCAGACCTCCTTCGGAAACAGTCGAAGGAGCAATGCTATCGCCTGCGAGCAGCGTTTATCAACAGCCAGTCCCACTGTGCGACGTCGAGCGCCTTGGCGAGGTCCCACGCCGGGGCCGATGTCGATCAGGCGCTCCTAAGCGGACGCGGGGTAGCGGTCGAGGCAGCATGCTTTCCCATGCGCGGACTTACCAATAGCGTCGCGGCGGCAGGGTGCGCCGGTTCCGTTGATCGCGTCGGGCGTACGCGCATGCGGTCCTCGGTGTGCTCGCTCGTTTCTCGATGCGGGCACCAACCCGGATGAGGACCATCGCGAGCGCGAGCAGCACAAACACTGCGAAAATGACCCCGCCCGCACCAACGGCAGTGGTATCGAGTGTAAACATGGCCGGTCTTCCTTTCGATGCCATGGGAACCCGAGCGGCTCCCGCGTTGCAGTCTCCGGTCTGGCCCGTCGCGGCGACGGACCAACGATGCCAGACATCTGACAACATCGCGGCCTTCTGGTTGATCTCGCAGTCGTTCTCGGCCCGTCGCTCCGCGTGCCACCCGAGTCGCTCCTGGCCACGACCACGCATCCGCGTTTCTTGGGACATAGGCTCAGTCTGCTGCTCGCTCCTGTGCCGTCGCCAAATCGGCATACATGTCGCGGGGCACTGCGAACCCATGCCACTCGACCGTGTTCTCGCGCGGGTCGGACACCGCACTCTCCACCGTTCCGATTTCCTCACACGCCGCGATACCCCTCGGGGTGAGGCGGATCAGGTGAGCGAATCCGGGATCGGCTTCGATCAGTCCGAGGGCGATGAGATCGTTGATGCATCGCTCCATCTCGCCACGGGGCAGCAGCAGGGGGATGGCGATATGGTGGTAGGCATGGACGGTGCGGTCGATCCGCCCATCGGCCCGCTCATGGAGTCGTCGCAAGAAACAATCGCGTTGCCGCATCTCCTTCCCTCTCGGTACGTCGTGGCTGGTCATCGTTGTGCGCTCGCCGCAGCGGTCATCGATCCTCTCCATCGTATCGGCTACCTTCCATCATTTCGTCATCCGCGCATCACCACCGACCGCAGTCCGTGTTCGGTGGAGAGCACCATCCAGCGGTCACTTCCTTCGTCGTCGGTGAGTTGATACCGCGTCCCGTCGATCGGCTCCGCAGTTCCTTGTTCTGCCGCAGGCTGACGATCGGTGTGCGCCAGTGCGCTCCGAAGCAGATCGGACACCTGTGCCTGCCGTGCCCAGTCGAGCGTCCCGTCCCCTTCCAGTGGCGGGGTGGGCACATTGGTTCGCGTTCTCTCCTTGGCCCCTATATCTCGGGCCCCGTCGTCGTGATGGCCCCGTTCGGGGGGGCAACTCCGTTGGTGCGCGCAGGCTCCCGGGACGGAGTCGGCGCGCTTGCGCCGTTTTCCTGTCCGATCCCCATCGTCAATGCGGTCAGGCCGGCAAGCCCGCCCAGCTGCATCGACTCGACCGCCGTGCTCGGGACGATCACGATCGTCGAATTCTGCTTCAAGCCCTCGTAGAGCATGTTCATCGCCCGCAGATGGAAGGCCACCGGGTTGTTGGCGTAGGTCTTCGACGCCTCCCCGAACTTCTCCGCCACCTGCCGCTCCGAGTCGCCGAGGATGACCCGCGCCTGGCGCTCGCGCTCCGCCTGCGCCTGCATCGACATCGCGCTCTCCAGCGCCGGAGGGATGAGGACATCCTTGACCTCGACGGAAATCACCGTGATGCCCCACGGCTCGGTGCGCACATCGATGATCGTTTGCAGCTGCTCGCTGATCTTGTCCCGGCCTTCCAGCATGTCGGCCAGCATCGTTTTGCCGATCACGTCGCGCAACGCCGTCTGGCACGCCCAACCGATCGCGGTTTGATAGTCGGCGACATCCAACGCCGCCTTCTCGGGATCGAGCACCTTCCAGAACAGCACCGCGTCCACATCGACCGGCACCGTATCCTTCGTCAGCGTCTTCTCCGCCTTGAAGGACATCGTGATCACCCGCGTATCGATCCAGTAGACGATCGTGTCCACAATCGGGACGATGAAAAAGAGCCCCGGACCGCGCAAGCCCTGGAAGCGCCCCATGCGCAAGACCACCGCCCGGTCCCACTGATTGGCGACTTTGATCGCCGAAGCGGTCAGTGCGGCCACGAGGAACGCCGCGATGCCCACGGTATAACTCAGCCCGCCCGGCGATCCGCCGCCCAGGGCGAAGGCGATGCCAAGGCCCGCGCCGAAAATGACGATGAACGCAACCATCGAGAGTGCGCTGACGGAACTCGTTCTCATCTCAGTCTCCTTGTGTGGCACACCCGGCTGCGCCGAATTGCGGGCATCGTCTCATCGTGGACGATGGCATCTGGCTCGTTCAGGCGGGTGTCCCGACCTCACGTGAGCCAGGGGAAGCGGCGCACCAGGGCGGTCTGCGTCCACCACCGGCCAAGCCCGAGGGTGTTGCCCGCGCCAACCAGCGCGAGTCCGACGAGCAACAGTGCGTAGATGAGGTGATTGTCCATGAACACGTCGTCCTGGGGCGGCAACGACGCGCTCCACATCAGGACGGTCAGGACCGCCCCGGAGGCTGCGGCGATCCGCACCCCGACCCCGAGCAGGAGGGCCACGGCGATCCCCAGCAGGCCGACCATGAACAGCCAGTTCACCACCCCCGCGCCCGCGATCGCCTTGTAGAAGGCCGCGAACGGGCCGACGGAGCCGCTGAGGAAGCCCATGCTGGGGGACCCGCCGCGGATCCATGCCTTTGCAGAGGTCGTCTGGTGGTGCAGCCCGAACGTCTTGTCCAGGAAGGGCCACAAGAAGATCCACCCCATGCACAGCCGGGTGACTGCCCACAGATAGCGGGTCGCCTTCGTGGTGGCCGACTCGGTGGCGGCCATCGCCTGGTCGGTGGTCGCCTTGATGGCGGACGGAGCCGCGACAGCGATTGCCGGACTACGATGTGAGATTGCCATACTATGCATCCTCTCTCAGAGTGACTTGGGCCAAATTGCACGGGGAATCGTGAGACGGGCGGTGCATCCTTCGGGCGCTGCTGCACACTTCCTCCCAGCGTGACGCTGGGTCCACTTCGGCATCTTTCAGGAGAGGGGACCCAGCGGACCCGGCGATCGCCGCGTTGCGACCACCGTGCCCGCCGGGCGAAACAAGGGGAAGGGTGCGGCGATGGGGGGAACCACCACCGCACAGGGAAAAGGGAAGGGGAAGGAATGAGCGTCATCGGTCCTCGCCCGCCGCAACGAGGGGTTCATCGCGGCGGTCTGGCACTGCTGCGTCGGCAGCGGGAAGTACGTGCCGATGCGGGCCGCCATCCCGTTGTAGCGGAGAGGGGCCGAGCAGCGCCGCGATTGCGTCGAGCAGGTCGTGCAGCGCGAACGGCTTCTTCACTACCTGACAGTGCAGCGCGTGCAGCACATCCGCATGCACCGGCAGCACCACAGGCTCCCCAGTGACGATGAGCGCGGGGATGTGCGTGGTATCCATGTCGCCCCAGAGCTGCGTGAGGAACGACCAGCCGTCATCGCGCTTCGCCAACCAGAGGTCGAGGATGACGAGGGCGGGGCGCGCACGCTTCACCAGCGCGTGCGCCGACACCACGTCGTCCGGGCGACAGCGCAGGGTGCGGTAGCCTGCGGCGGTGAGCAGTTCGTGCATCTGCGCGAGGAAGGAGGGGGCGTTGTCGAGGAGCGCGATCCGTGGGGCCGTCATCCGGCCCTCTTCCCGTAATGCTGGATGAGGCGACACGAGCAGAGATTGGCGGAATGCCGCCTGACCGTGGGACGCTTGGTCGTCATCAGCGCTACGTGGCAAGCATAACACATC
>JBBSFO010000552.1:0-3898 GCA_038238655.1 Thermomicrobiales bacterium
ATGTGCACATATGGGGGCTTTCCCCTTCCGTATCCTTATCTCTTTGGCTCGCTCCCCGTTCGTGGGGGGTAGGGGGATGGGGGGTTAGGTCGTCACCCTCTGCTCGCTCAGCACCGCCGCGAGCGCCTTGAGGACATGGCGGGCCTGATCGTCGGTCATCGTGGCAGAGATCGGCAGGCAGAGTTGCCGGGTGCAGGTATCTTCCGCGTGCGGGAGCGACCCGTCCTTCCACTCCGCGAAGACGGGCTGCTCATGACAGGGGACGTCGTAGACCTCGCCGGAGCAAGCGACTTCCCACTCGTCGCGCAGCCGCTGCTTGAATGCCGCCCGATCCACACCGACGGGAAGCAGCACGGGGTATTTGTAGTCGCACGAAACGCCGTTTGCGGACGGGCGGATCGGCGTCAGATCCGGCATGCCGGGCAATCCCTCGTCGTACAGGTCCGCGATGTGATTGCGGTGGGCAATGAACTCGTCCAGTCGCCCCAGTTGCGACAGGCCAATCACGGCATGGACCTCGGACATCCGCCAGTTGTTACCAAGGCGGGTGTGGAAGTTCGTCAAAAAGCCCGCCTTGCCCTGATCGCGGTAGATGCGCGCTTCCTCGGCGATGCGGTCATCGTTCGTGACGATCATGCCGCCCTCGCCGGAGGTCATCACTTTGGTCGGGTAAAAGGAGAACGAGGCGGCGTCGCCCCACGTCCCGGCGCTCCGGCCATCGAGCGTGCTGCCCTGGGCATGTGCGGCATCCTCGAAGAGCCAGCAGCCGTGCTGATCGCAGAGGGCGCGAATCGTGTCCATCTGCGGCGTGATGATACCGCCGATATGCACGACGATTACACCCGCCGTTTCCGGGCCGATCAGTTGACGCAGATGGTCCACATCTACGGAAAGCGTCGTCGGGTCGGTATCAATGAACCGCACGCGCCCGCCCGCATGAAGGACGGCAGCAGGGGTGGCGAAGAAGGTATTCGTCGGCACGAGCACGTCCTTACCCTCGACGCCGAAGGCGCGGAGCGGGATTTCGATGGCGCTCGTGCCGCTGGAAACGGCGATGGCGTGCTTGACGCCAATCTTCGCCGCGAATTGCTCCTCGAACTGTCGCCCGTACTTGCCGAGCGTTAGTTGGCCGGTTTGGAGGATTTCGTCAATCTGGCTAAGGATCGCCGCACGATCCTCCGGCGGGAAATAGATACTCGCCGCGGGTACTTTCATACGCGTTGCCGCACCCTTTCTTGCTCTCCCTCTTCCCTGCGCGCGGGCCGTATGCTTCCTCCCACGCTTGCACGAGATCATGGCATACGCACCATGAACGGAAGATGAAATGGCGCACGCGCACACCATGCCGCATTTCGACAGGCGTTTCCCGACGCTGATACGATGCGGGCATCGGCGCTTCGATTGTTCACGAGAGGATTCTCCATGACCGATAGCAATCCCGGCCGACCAACCGCCGGTGAATACCTGCCCTACTACGAGCCGTACATCCGTCGCGTGCCCGTCGGCGACATCGTGGCGATCTTCGCGCGTCAGATCGCGGAAACGGTCGCGTTCTTCGCGCCGTTCAGCCCGGAGCAGGCGCGCTGGCGACCCGCACCGGGGGAATGGAGCGTGATCGAGATCGTCGGGCATCTGGCCGATAGCGAGCGCATTTTCTCCTACCGGGCGCTGCGCATCGCCCGCAACGATCCGACGCCGCTGCCCGGGGCCGACCTTGAAGCGTACGTCCCGGCAGCGGATTTCGAGTCGCGCACGCTCCCCGATGTGGTTGGGGAGTATGTGGCGGTGCGCCATGCCACAGTTGCGCTCCTGCGTAGCCTGGATGCGGCGGCGTGGACCCGGCGCGGGACAGCGGATGGGAATCCGATCAGCGTGCGCGCCCTCGCGTACATTCTTGCGGGCCACGAGACACACCATGTGGAGGAGTTGCGGAAATCTCGTGATTGGTGAGGATCGCAGCTATTCATTGCGCCGTCATCGTCGGTCCGATGCGCGCACTGGGGCGCACGATACAGCGAAAGCCGAGATGGCAGGTTGCCGAGTCAATTGTCTCCGTCTGACGGGCGGCGGGGCGGTAGCGCAGGCAGTAGTTGGGCGCGCAGAGATGTGAGCCGCCCTTTATTACCCTGCGCGGGATGCGCACCTGCGGGTTCGCGGGATCGTAACTCGCTTCCGGCGTGCCGCCGCGCGGATTGACCGGCGCGCAGCATGGATGGTTCGCATCGTCGTCATGACGGGGCAGATACCAGTCCGCCGTCCACTCCCAGACGTTGCCCACCATGTCGTACAGCCCGTATCCGTTGGGCGGAAACGTGCCGACGGGCGCGACGCCGTCGTGACCGTCTTGCAGCAGGTTCTGCCACGGGAACTGCCCCTGCCAGGTATTCGCCAGCGGCATGCGTTCCGGCGCGTACGCGTCGCCCCACGGGTAGATGGCACCTTCCAAGCCACCACGTGCCGCGAACTCCCACTCCGCCTCGGTCGGCAACTCCTTGCCCGCCCAGCGCGCATACGCCTCGGCGTCTTCGTACGCGATGTGGACGACGGGATGCTGCGCCTTGCCACCGATGGAAGAGTGCGGGCCGTATGGCCGCCGCCAGTGCGCGCCGGGAACGTACGCCCACCAGTTCGTGTGGTCGAGCAGATTGACCGGGCCGGCGGTTTTGTGGAAGACGAGCGAGCCGGGGATGAGCAGGGCGGGATCGGCGTCCGGGTAGTTGGCGGGATTCAGCGGCCGCTCGGCAAGCGTGCGATAGCCCGTTGCCTGAACAAATTGGCGAAACCGCGCGTTGGTGACGGCGTGCCGATCCATCCAGAATCCGTCCACGGTGGCGCGGTGGACGGGCGCTTCCTCCGGATAAAAGCGATCGTCACCCATCTGGAAGACACCGCCACGTACCCAGACCATTTCAGGGGGCGGGGCTGCGCCCTCCGCCACGTTCCGGTTCTCCATGTTTACCTGCTCCGCGCCCATCCGCCGATCACCCATTATCGCACCGCAGGCATCGGCTGCTGCTCGGCGGCGCGTATCGCCGCACCCGCGCCCTTCTGCAACTCCGCAAGCCGCGCCGATAGTTGGGAAAGGAGGGTCGGGTCGGCGCTCCCGGCGGTACTCTGCAACTCATTCGGGTCCTTCGTCAGGTCGTAGAATTCCCGCTCCTTCGTCTCGTACTCGATATACACGTAGTCCTTCGTGCGCAGGCCATGGAACTCTGGGAGGCCTTTGGATGCCTTCCCCGCGCTCGTGCCGGCAGGTGCGGCAGTTCCGGCGGCGCGGGTCGCTTTGGCGTTCCCGACTTTCCCGGCTGTCACGCTGCCGCTCCCCGCGCCGGGCGTGGCTTGGGCGGTCGTTGCGGGCTGTGCGGTTCCCTGCATCGCCTGCTTGGCTTGCTTCCCCTTCTTTGCCTTCGTTCCTTTGGCCTTCCCGCTCACGTCGAAGTGCTCGATCAGGAATGCCTGCCGCCACGCATCCGGTGTTCCCCCGGCGAGGAGCGACGCAAACGAGCGGCCGTCCACGAAGTCCGGCATCGTCGCGCCGCCCCACTGGGCGAAGGTCGGCGCGAAGTCCACATTGCCGACGAGTTGATCCATCGTCTTCCCCGCCGCGATCCCTGGCCCGCGCACGAAGAGCGGCAGGCGGAAACTCTCCTCGTAAGGGACCTGCTTCCCGCTGGGGTCCCGGTGCTCGCCGAGCATGAAACCGTTATCCGAGGAGAAGACGATGTACGTAGTGTCGAGCTTTCCCGTCGTCCGCAGGGTGGTGATGACATTCTCGACGAGGTCCTCCACGGACTGCATGGTCTGGATCCGCATCCGATATGCCTGGTCAATCCGCCCCTGCGCTTTGTCGTCGAGAAGCGGCAGGTGCTGCACCCACTGGGGCTTGTCACTCACATCC
>JBBSFO010000553.1:0-3896 GCA_038238655.1 Thermomicrobiales bacterium
GAATGGACAGCGCATCGGCTATGTCCGCGTCAGCTCCCTCGACCAGAACCCGGATCGCCAACTCGAACAGATCCCCGTCGATCGCACTTTCACCGATCACGCCTCGGGCAAGGATACCGCGCGGCCTCAACTCGACGCCCTGCTCCGCTTCGCACGGGAGGGGGACACCGTCGTCGTGCACTCGATGGACCGCCTGGCGCGCAACCTCGATGACCTGCGCCGGATCGTCCGCGCGCTCACCGGGCGGGGGATCCGGGTCGAGTTCGTCAAGGAAGGGCTGACCTTCACCGGGGAGGATGCACCGATGGCGACGCTGCTGTTGTCGGTGATGGGGGCATTCGCGGAGTTCGAGCGGGCGCTGATCCGGGAGCGGCAGCGGGAGGGGATCGCGCTGGCGAAGCGGCGGGGGGTCTATCGGGGGAGGAAGAAGGCGCTGAGTGCAGAGCAGCGGGCGGAGGCGCGGGCGCGGGTGGCTTTGGGTGAGGGGAAGGCGGCGGTGGCGCGGGCGTACGGGATCAGCCGCGAGACGCTCTACCAGTACCTGCGCACGGCGGAATGAGCGGTGCCATCACGATCGGACGCCGACAGTTTGCCGAGTACTTCTTGTATCCGGTATCTGGCAGGAATGCTGTCGGCGAGCCCCGTCATCTTTCGCGAAGTGAAGATCGCGAGTTGTTGGGCGATGGAGGGGGTTTTTGGGTGGTCATCTGTCTCATTCGTTACGCAGAAGGGATATTCTGTCGTGTCTTTTAAGATAAGCACGCCATCGTTATCCGATGCAAGCGGCAGTCGGCGCGCGGTCTCCCGCTCATCCTGCGGCCACACGCACCGCGCCGAAGCGGGCGAGGAGCACGTCGTAGGGTGGCGTATTCTCCGGATGGATCTCCATCCGTGCCCGCTCGAAATACTGCACGGTGCGCTCGCTGCCATCCTCCAGCGTCAGCGGGAACGCCTCGCTGATCGGGTAGCCGAAGAGCGCCAAGGCCTCCCGATCGGAGACACCGGGGTCGTTGAAGTCAAGCCCGTGGCCATGCCAGTAGGCGCGGAACCGGTCGCACAGCGCGTGGCCGGTCGCCGCGACGAATTCGCAGCCGGTGGTAAGCGACGGAGCCTGGCGCTGGAACGGTGGGGTGGAGAGCAGGTTCTCCCGCCGCGCCATCTCCGCACCGATGCGCCCGAAGAGGATGTCATAGGGGCGCGCGTTCTCCGGGTGCGCCTCGAAGCGCTGGCGCTCGAAGTACTGGACGCGATAGCCGTCCTCAACCCGCTGATCCGTCAGCGGGTAGCCGAAGAGCGGCAGGCCGCCATTGCGCTCCCAATAGGGATAGAAGGGCGCGCTGATCGCGTGGCCGGTGACGGGAAAGGCGCGGCTTCCCGCCAGGGAGAATAGCGGCCCGCCGCGATAGATAACGACCGCCTCGCCGACGCCGGGGACCTGCACGGCGGTCTGCTGGATCTGCCCCACGACGCGCGGCTCGTCGCAGATGCCGCCGACGCGCAGGGAACCGGAGAGGAAGATCGCGGCGGTCTTCCCCTGGAGCTCGACTCGGTCGATGACGAGGTCCGACTGATAGAGCGCATTGTAGAGTCCCGACTGGCCGTGAAACTGGTCCTTGATCGCGAAAAGTTGTGTGAGGGTCGCCGCGATCCGCGCTTCGGTCGTCGCTGCGGGCGCAATCGTCACCGACACCATGGCGAGACGATCCCCGCAACCGAGCGGCGCGCTGGAGCGGTCCCCGTCCCCGAGCGCGACGAGCGCGACGGTCGCCTGCTCGGTCGCGGCCGCCGCCCCGACCGGTGACGGTGCGGCGGGCATGATCCCCCACAGCAGGGACAGGACCAGGACGGCGAGGTGCAGTGCGCGATGGTGATGGGTCGGTCGCATTCGCTTTCCCTTCGCGGTGGAACGACTGCCCTCCCGGGTCAGTGCGGCTCATCGCGTATTTGCCTCAGGATTTGTTCCGATCAACATACCAGAGACCACCGGAAAACTCCACACGATGCATGCGCGCATGCACGGGCACCCGACCAACCCCGCCCGCTGCACGATCCAATCAACCGGAATGACCCGATCATCGCGTCGCGCTTGTGCCGACTTCCTGGTCCGTTACTCCTCGGCCTCCATCACGGACGGCGACGGGCTTGCAAGCGACAAAGAGCGATTCTCCCGCTATCTCGATGATGCAGAATACTCGGTTCCTGGTTGCCGAACCGAGCAGAACGCGCGTGAAACGTGATGGGAGATGCGCGGATCGGTGCCGAACGAGGGAGCGGTTGCGACGACGGGCGGCTCATCGATTTTGGTGCATCGAGAGTGCGGGAGAGCCATAAAGCCCTGAAAGTGACATCATGGCCCACAATGAACGCCTTTGAATGCGTCCTTACCTCCCGCACCGCATCCCGTTGCGTTCTCCGCACTCATTGCGGTCTCCCTTCGTTCCCCCTTCCCCATCGGCGATTGCGGATAGAATGGGCGCGCGGCAGGCCGATAGGGGCGTGTTGCGTGTCGTTGGCAGGAAGGGGAGGACATGATGGGCGACGGAGATGTTTCTCTATCGCTTCGCGACGTGCGGGAGCGGGAGTTCCCGATTGTGCGGGAATACACCTATCTCAACGGGGCGGAGCATGCGCCGTTGCCAACGCGGACAGTGCAGACGATGCAGGATGTGACGGCGGCGACTCAATGGCCGCGCCTGCCGCCCATGACCACACTGCCGCCGTATGAGCAGATCGCTCGCGAGCGCCTCGCACGATTAATCGGCGCGGACCCGGGCGATATCGCCTTCACGAGCAACACGACGCACGGCATGAACATCGCTGTGCAGGGCATTGCCTGGCGGGAGGGCGACAATCTCGTCGTGCCGCAGCAGGAGTTCCCGTCGCTCACCACTGCGATGCTCCATCTCCGGGAACGCGGGGTCGACGTGCGCATCGTACCCTTTGCGGGGGCGGGGCCATCGGTGGACGAGGTCATGGCACCGGTCGATGGCCGGACGCGTGCGGTTGCGTGCAGCGCGATCACCTGGAACACCGGCTACCGCACCGACCTCGAAGCGCTCGGCGCACGTTGCGCCAATGCGGGCTGTCTGCTGATCGTGGACGGCATTCAACTCGTCGGCGCGGACCACGTCGATGTCAAAGCAGCGCGTGTGTCGACCTTCGCGACGGCCGGATATAAGTGGCTGCTCGCGTGCTTCGGCATCGGTGCGCTCTATGTCGCACCGGAGGCGGTGGACCAGATTTCCCCCACATTCGTCGGCGAGCAATCAGTCTCTGCAACGTCGGATGCCTCCAATGGCGCGCTGAACTGGAAACCGGGCGCGGCGCGGTATCAGGCAGGGGGTGTCAACCGGATCGGCCTGGCCGCGCTTGCTACCTCGCTCGGGCTGATCGAGGAAGTTGGTATTGCGGCAATCGGGGAGCGGAACCGTGCGCTCTCAGAACATCTCTATGCCGGCCTGGCTCACAAAGAGAGCGTCGAGATCGTCAGCTCACCCGACCCGGCGCGTCGCTCTCAGATTATCGTCTTCACACTGGGCAACAAAGAGCGGAACGCGGCGATGGAGAAGGAATTGGAGGCGCAGGGGATCATCGTTGCGAACCGCCCCCTCGGTCTGCGCGCCTCCCCGAACTTCTACAACACCGAGGAGGAAATAGACCGCCTCCTCGCCGCCCTACCGGACTGATTGGGGTCGATTGACGAAAAGGAATGCTATTCTGACAGGCTTGGTGGGGGATGGCTGAATCAAGCTAGGGTAGACCCCAACCTGACATTCCCGCGCCTTTATTCGTTGGGTCTCTCAGTGTGATGGCCTTTGCGCACGATTTTGGTCCGTTTCGTGAGGTGACCTCAGAGAGATCGAGGCTGAACACCGATGTTGGTCGCCGTAGGGGAC
>JBBSFO010000554.1:0-3892 GCA_038238655.1 Thermomicrobiales bacterium
ATCGTCGTCAGCGATCCCTTCCACCTGTGGCGGTCGGCGCTGCTGTTCGTGACGGAGGGTTTCGCGGTGCAGACAGCGGCGACGGATGACCGCTACTTCACGACGCAAAGCCGCCGCTATTATCGGCTACGGGAGATGGCGGCTCTGTTCGTGCAAACGGTGATCGGGGAAATACCGCTCCACGTGTGGCTGCGAGCGGCGCAAAAGAGGAGGAGCAGCAATGACGATTGAAGAGGCATACGCGGAACCGGTTGCGATGAAGAAGCGGAAAGACCGCGCCTTCACCATCGGCATTCTGCTCGGCATTGCCGCAGGCGTCATCGCGACGCTGCTGCTCAACCGCGCAGCCGAGGACGACCCGATGATGGACGATGAACCTGTCGTCGAGTTGCAGCCTGCATTCGTCCCACGCAACGAGCAGACGACCGGCCCAATTCTGACAAGGCCGGAGGCGACGGCATGAACGCGACCCGCGCCGATGACCGGCTCCGTATCGCCATCAAGTATCTGACGATTGGCCTGGTCATTGGCCTCTTTTTTGCGCCGCGCGCGGGCGCGGCGACCGTGAAGGCGTGTGTTTCTTCACTGCAAGACCTGTTCGGCACACTCGGCGGCAACGAGTTCGCCGAGCCATCTTCGTAAAGGATTGTAGGCAACGTGGTTCCTTCCCCCGCACACGTCCGCATGCAAATGCGGCGGCCCACCGCGACATACGCGATCATCGCGATCAATGTCGCGGTGTTCTTCTATGAACAAACGTTATCCGCCCGCGACACAATCCAGTTCCTTCTCAATTGGGCGTTGATTCCGGTGCGTTTCACGCACAGCATTGGGCAGGTTGCCGGAATCGGGAGCGTCGCTCCACACAGCCCACGCATTTTGACGCTCGTTTCGAGCCTGTTTCTCCACGGTGGCCTCACGCACATCGCGCTGAACATGTTTTTGCTCTTCGCGATTGGCCGAATACTCGAACTGGCAATCGGCACGCCGCGCTTTGTTGTGCTTTACGCGCTCGCCGGACTGGGGAGCAGCATTGCCGTACTCCTGCTCTATCGGAACTCGGATTCACCATTCATCGGGGCGAGCGGCGCGGTCTACGGGGTGATGGGGGGATACTTTCTTTTGTTGCCTCCCGGGCCGGATCGGACGAAGACGATCGTCTGGATGCTCGCCTTGATCCTCGTCCCGGCACTCATCCCCGCGCACATCATTCAGAGTGTGACCGGGAGTGATTTCCTCACGAACATCGCCCACTGGGGTCACGTTGGCGGCTTCTTGACTGGCATCCTGACGATGTATTTAATGACGCTTCAGGCGCGCCGACGACGCGCCAGACTGTTCACGCCGCACGAAGACGACATCCCGACCCCGGCTGAGCCGGTGCAGCCTCCCGTGTAAGGAGCGGCGATGTTCCCGATTGGTGACGACAACCGCGACCGCCTGCACCGTCCCGTCGTAACGTACCTGTTGATCGCGCTCAATATCGCGGTGTTCCTGTACATGCTTACCTTACGCGGTCGCGATCAGGATTTCTTCGTGTACAAGTGGGGCGTCATCCCGGCGCGCTTCACACATACCGCCGCGTTCCAGGCCGCCAACCCGGAGATCAACTCACCGCTGTACCTGACGCTGTTCACGGCGATGTTCATGCACGGTGGGTGGCTGCACATCGGCGGTAATATGCTCTTTCTCTGGGTCTTCGGAGACAACGTCGAGGACGCGATGGGGCCGGGGCGGTTCGTCATTTTCTACCTGCTCGCCGGATTGGCAGGGAACTTCGTGCATATCTTTTTCAACCAGAGTTCGCTCGCACCATCGCTCGGCGCGAGCGGCGCGATTGCCGGGGTGCTGGGCGGCTATATCGTTCTCAAACCACGCGGTCGGGTACGCAATCTCATCTTCCTTGGCATCATTTTCATCCCGCTCGTGCTGCCCGCGTGGATAGTCATCGGCTACTGGTTCGTGTTGCAGGCGCTCAACGGCTTCGCGACGCTCGGCGCGAACTTTCGCTCGGGCGGCGCGAGCGGCAGTGGCGTCGCCTATTGGGCGCACATCGGTGGCTTCATCGCGGGCGTCGTGCTTATCCGGCTCTTTACCCTTGGGCGAACGCGTCTTGCAGGGTATGGATACCGGCCCGGATACTGACAAGGACCCTTCGCCCAAACGTGGTCGGCATGCAGTTTGGTCAACGCGTCGGCGGCAGCGCGTGGCTCTCGTCGAGCCAGTCGAGCAGGAAGACGGTGAGGCCCACGTTCAGCGCCATGTCTTCCTCGCATGATCGCCCGGTGTTCCGTTCCAGCGCTGTGCGAGAGCGCTCGGCAACGGCAGCACGCACGACACGATTCGCCGCGCTCAGCGCCCAGCGTAGTGCCGCCGCGACCGCCGCGCCGCGTTCGACGGCATGCATCAGTTCGACCTCGTTGCCCGGCCACCCCGCCTCGTGCAGCCCCTCCCGGTAGCCCCGGAGAACCACCGCACGCAGTTGCTCTGCCTCGGTCGCCGCGACCTCACCCAACAGCAGGCTCCACGCCACGAGATGGCCGACTTCTTCGCCGACCGCAGCGATGCCCATGAACGCCCAGTCGAGCGCCACCGTCTGCTCCGCACCCGACGTATCGTGGCGCACGAGGAGGTTGCCGGGAAAGGCATCGAGGTGACAGAGAGTCTGCGGCTGCCGCTCCAGCACGGCGAGGAAGTCCTCGCGCTGGGCCTGGAGGCGTCGGAGCCGCTCGGCAACGGAATCCGGGAAGGCTTGGCGCACGAGCGGGTGCGTCCACGTCTCAGCCCGCGCGATCGTCTCGGCGAGCGCGGCACGTGCGGGATCTGCGGTCCACGCGCGCAGGAACCCGCGATTGAGCCACGGTTCCGTCGGGAGTGGCTGACTCGCCAGGTAGGCGCCGTTGAACTGACCGAGGTGGCGCGCCGCCCGACCATACTGTTCGAGGGGCCACGGCCGCTGCTCGGTCTCATGGACCGCCTCCAGCCAGAGCCAGATGGTATCGTCCGACCGCTCATCCACGCCGAAACAGCGCGGTGCGACCACACCAGGGAGGTTGTCGAGCAACCCTGACTGATACGCCAGTGCCTCGCGTTTCCAGTATTGACTGTGGGCGGGGTTCGTCCCCCAGCCTGCCGGAGCAACCCTGCCGTCCGGCCAGGCACGCCCGGCGGGGGAGCGAGAGACCTTGAGGATGAGCGACCAGTGATGTATGTCGCCGCGCGTGCGGGCGCGCCCGGCAAGGCGGTACACACCATCGGAAACCGGGGTCTGATTCGTGTAGGCAAGTGTCTCGTGCCGCCATTCGACGAGTTCCGCAGCCTCGTCGGCCAGCGCCCGGCGGACCGGACCGATGAGATCGTCGCGATCCAGCGTGTCGAGTGGCGATCCCGCGCCCATCGTCATCGTTGTCTCTCCTTGAGAACATCGCAGTTAGGGCGACTTTTCTGATGGCGGGCTTTAGGACGATTTCAAAACCGCCAAGCCGACAAGGACGCCAAGAGGGGAAGAGAAACAGATTCTCATTGCATTTCTTGGCGTCCTTGTCGGCTTGGCGGTTCATTCTCAGTGGGTTTTGCAATCGCTATACGTCCGTGATCACCGGAAAGGTCATTAAGCGTCCCGTGCGGCCATTCGCTCGACGAGGTCACTAAGCGCCGCAGCCGCAGAGCCGGTGGCGCGCGTTTCGTTGAGCAGCGCTGCCGCGTTTATATGATATCGTTCGACGGTTTCCTGACATTCGTCGTGAACACCGGCGGTATCGAGCATCGTGATAACTGCCGCGACTTCGTCTGCTGCCACCTCGTCCCCGGCATACAGCGATTCGAGGGAGCGACGATCCGCCTCACTCGCGCGCTCGTGCAGCATGATGATCGGCAGCGATTTCTTGCGGCG
>JBBSFO010000555.1:0-3888 GCA_038238655.1 Thermomicrobiales bacterium
GAAAATAATCGCGCTCACTCTCGGGGATCTGAGCGGGCGCGCGGCTGTCTCCCGCCTTGAGCGGTACCCAGACGCGCCCGTCGTTGCGCAGCGATTCGCTCATCAGCGTTAGTTTGGATTGATGATCGCCCGAGACAGGGATGCAGGTCGGGTGAATCTGCGTGTAGCAGGGGTTGGCGAACAATGCGCCGTGTTTGTATGCCCGCCAGTCCGCCGTGACATTGCACCCCTTCGCATTCGTCGAAAGGTAGTACACATTGCCGTAACCGCCGGAGGCCAGCACGACCGCGTCAGCGATGTGCGGCGTGGTCTCGCCCGTCACGAGGTCGCGCGCGACAATGCCCCGCGCAGCGCCGTCCACAACGACAAGGTCGAGCATCTCGTGGCGTGAATGCATCTCCACATTGCCGAGGCCGATCTGTCGCGACAGCGCCGAGTACGCGCCGATCAGCAGTTGCTGTCCCGTCTGGCCCCGCGCATAGAAGGTACGCGAAACCTGCGCGCCGCCGAAGGAGCGGTTGTCGAGCAAACCGCCGTATTCCCGCGCAAAGGGGACGCCCTGCGCGACGCACTGGTCAATGATATTGACGCTGATCTGCGCCAGCCGGTAGACATTCGCCTCGCGAGAGCGGAAGTCGCCCCCCTTCACCGTGTCGTAGAAGAGGCGGTAGACGCTGTCGCCGTCGTTGCGGTAGTTCTTCGCGGCGTTGATCCCGCCCTGCGCGGCGATGCTATGCGCGCGGCGCGGTGAATCCTGATAGCAGAAGCACTTGACGTGGTAGCCGAGTTCAGCGAGCGTCGCGGCGGCGGACGCGCCCGCGAGGCCGGAACCGACGATCAGGATGGTGAACTTGCGCTTGTTCGCGGGGTTTACCAACTTCATCTCGAACTGGTGCTTTTCCCATTTCTGCTCGATCGGTCCGGACGGAATCTTCGCGTCCAGGACGATCTCCCGCCCGCCCGGTGCGCGGCGGCCAACATCAGTCATCGGGGCAGGCGGTGCGATTGTGGTTGCCATCGCTCGTTTCGCTTTCCTAACTGACGATTCCGGTCAAGACGGCGAGCGGGACGACGCTGCCGCCCCCGGCGATCAGCACCGCCGAGACAAGCGCGAGACCCCGAAAGAAGCGGTTGTATTTGCGTCGGTTGATGCCGAGTGTTTGAAACATGCTCCACACGCCGTGGTAGAGATGAAATCCGAGCGCGATCATCGCCAGGAGATAGAAGATCGTTACATACCAGTGGCTGAAACCAGAGACAACATTGCCGTAGACATTGCCCTCCTGGTATGCGCCGGAATGGGCGACGCCCACCGTCAGATCGAGGATGTGATATATAATGAAGAAGAAAATCACCAGCCCGCCCCAGCGCATCGTGCGAGAGGCGATGGTCGCGTCCGTCTCTTTCTTGTTGACGTAACGCACCGGACGGCTCGCGACGCTCTGCTGCGTCAGTTGCACCGCCGCGACGACATGGAGGATCACGGAGGCGAGCAGGACGACGCGGATCAGCCACAAAAGTTCGGTGCGAAAGAAAATCGGGTTGCCGACGGTGCGGATATAATCGCTGTAGGCATTGAATTTGTCGTGCCCCTCGACGACCTTCAAATTGCCGTAGATGTGGAGGATCATGAAGAGGTACATGATGATCCCCGTCACCGCCATGACCGTCTTCTTGCCGATTGACGTGCGATAAAGCGCTACCGTCGCAGCCATACGCTCATCTCCGCTCCACGTGTCCGGGGCATCACGCCTCGTGGCCCGCGATCAGCCGTGCCGCGCTGCGAAGGCGCGACGTTATCCGAATCATGCCTCGTTATCCATCGTGTGCATTGTTCGCATCGCAGCGACGCATCTACCTGCTCTCGCCCCCGCCCGGCTCTGCTGGCGTATTATTCATGCACGCGCCCCAAAACGTCGTTGCAGGATCGTCACAAACGTCATGATGGTGAGTATAACACTGCGTGCGCCAATCGTCAGGCGAACGAGCATTGTCTTCTCCTATGAAGCACATTGGCCGCTCTGGTATGCTTTCATATGGATAGTAGTGGGAGAGGGGCGGGGTGTGTCGCGTGAGGTGCGAGGCGTTGTGCGGCAGTAGGGAAGGAATAAGAACGATGCGTACGCGGGTGTATACGAGCGCCGATGGCGGGACGATTCTCGCGGATCCGACGCGGGAAGAGATGGAAGCGCTTATGGCCCATCCAGATACCCGGATCTGGGTTGACCTCGACGATCCGACAGCGGATGATTTCACAATGCTGGAGGCCGATTTCGGTATCCTGCATTTGACGACGGAAGACCTCGCGCGGCAGGGTCAGCGGGCGAAATTGGAAGAATTCGACAGCTATGACTATCTCGTCGCGTTCGACATGCAGTTCGCGAACAACGAGATTACGACGCACGAGGTAGACTTTCTCATCGGCCACACCTTTCTGATTTCGTCACATCGGGGCCGACTCGCGTCGGATGACGAGCGTGCGCGACTCGAACAACGGCTGTCGCGCGTAATGGCGCGCGGGGTGGATTACCTTCTCTATATTCTGCTCGACACGCTTGTCGATCGCTATTTCCCCGCGCTCGATGCCTTCGATGATGCGATTGATGGATTGGAAGACGCGATCATCGCCGACCCAACACCGGCGGTGCTGAACACGATCTTCGACATGAAGCGCAACGTCGTCCAACTGCGCAAGGTAATCAACCCACAACTGGAATCATTCAGTCGCCTGACGAGCCAATCCTACGGCGTCGTGCAGGAGGACAACCTCATCTACTACCGCGATGTCCACGACCACCTGATCCGCATTTTCGAGGTGGTGGATTCCTACCGCGATCAAATGTCCTCCGCGCTCGATGCCTACCTCTCGATGACCTCGAATCGGATGAACGAGGTAATGAAGCGACTGACCGTCGTCGCGGCCATTTTTTTGCCAATCTCCTTCCTGACCGGGGTCTTCGGCATGAACTTCGGCAATCAACCCTGGGTGCAGAAGGACCCCGGCTGGCTCTTCTGGGCGAGCGTGCTCGTTATGGTCGTGGTCACGGTCGTGCAGATAATGTTCTATCGCCGCAAGCGATGGATTTGAGCAAGTAGACAGTAGTCAGAAAGGGATCGAACCCAACAGACTACTGACTGCTGACTGCTGACTACTGTCTACTGAGGTACCGATGGGCATTATCATCAATCCCGCATATTTGCCCGATCCTGCCGAATCACCACGCGAGGCGATTGCCCGGCAGCGCGTCTGGGCAGCGATGGTGCGGGAAGAGGCGCTCCCGCGTTCGCCCACAACGATCGCCGCCGTTGATGTCCATCTCGGCGCGGATCGGGCGATTGGGGTCGCGGCGCTCGTCACGTTCCCCGACCTCACGCCGATTGCCGTCGTCTCCGCCGATGCGCCGCTGGCGTATCCGTATGTGCCGGGGTTGCTGTCGTGGCGGGAACTGCCCGCCGCGCTCGCTGCCCTGGAACAGTTGCCTCAGGCGCCCGATGTGTTGATTGCGGACGGTCACGGGCGGTCGCATCCGCGCCGTTTCGGGCTGGCCTGCCACCTCGGACTCGTGGTGAACCTGCCGACGCTCGGCTGCGCGAAGTCCATCCTCGTCGGGCGGTATGAAGGGCTGGCAGAAACGGTGGGCAGCACCGCGCCACTGATAGACAAGGGCGAAATCATCGCGATAGCGCTCAGGACGCGGACTGGCGTCGCGCCCGTCTTCCCTTCTGTCGGTCACCGCATCACGCTCGATGCAGCGGTCGAGATCGTCCGCCAAAGCGCCGTGCGGACGAAACTGCCCGAACCCTCCCGCCTCGCCCACAACGAGGCCCAACGCCTCGCCCGTGCCGCCCGCCCGTAAGGTACAATCGGTAGACATCTTCCTGCATACC
>JBBSFO010000556.1:0-3882 GCA_038238655.1 Thermomicrobiales bacterium
CTGCCGGATCGCGGCATCGGCATTGACCTCGAACACGATTTCGCGCCGACGTACGTCGTCACTGAAGACAAGACGGACACGGTTAAGCAATTGAAGGCGGCGATTAAGAGCGCGAGCGCTGTCTATCTCGCCACCGACCCCGACCGTGAGGGCGAAGCGATTGCCTGGCACGTCGTCAAGGCGACGACGCCGACGCGCGACAAGCCTGTCCATCGCGTCACCTTTCACGAGATCACGCAGGACGCCGTGCGCGCTGCAATTGCGAACCCGCGCGAGATAGACATGCACCTCGTGGACGCGCAGCAGGCACGCCGCGTGCTCGATCGGATCGTCGGCTACCGGCTTTCGCCCTTCCTATGGAAGAAAGTGACGCGCGGCCTTTCCGCCGGGCGCGTCCAGTCGGTCGCCTTGCGGCTCGTCGTGGATCGGGAACGCGAGATCGAGGCATTTGTGCGGGTGGAGTCGTGGACGGTCGAGGCGGATTTCGCCAAGATCACCGGGCAGGAGCGGACACTGCGCGACATTTTCCACGCGCGCCTGACGCAGATCAATGGCAAAAAGGCCGATTTGAAGGTACAGGACGACGCGCAAGTTGTCCTCGATAGCCTAACGGGTGCGGCGTACGCCGTCACGAATGTGAACAAGACAGAGCGGAAGCGCAACGCTGCACCGCCGTTCACGACGAGCACGCTGCAACAGGAAGCGTCGCGCAAGCATGGCTACGCGGTCGCGAGTACGATGCGGATTGCCCAGCAACTCTACGAGGGCATCAAACTCTCTAGCAAAGAGGGTGAAGTTGGCCTAATTTCTTACATGCGCACGGACTCGGTCAACATCTCGGACGAAGCACGCGAGGCGGCGCGGCGAGTGATCGTTTCGCGCTACGGTGGTGACTTCTACCCGACTAAGCCGAATTTCTACCGCACCAAGGCGAAGGGCGCGCAGGAGGCGCACGAGGCGATCCGCCCGACTGATCCGTCCCGCACGCCGGAGGATGTGCGGCCCTACCTCAACCCGCAGCAGTTCAATGTCTACCGGCTGATCTGGCAGCGGTTTCTCGCCAGCCAGATGGCGCAGGCGGTCTTCGATGTTACCCAGGTGGACATCGTTGGCACACCGACGCAGCGAGACACGGCGTATACCTTCCGCGCGAGCGGTTCGGTCATCCGCTTCCCCGGCTTTTTGGAAGTCTACCGGGAAGGGCGCGACGTGGGCGACAGCGACGACGAAATAGATAAGGATGCGTTGCCCGCCCTCACCGTGGACGAGCCGGTGGACCTCGTCAGCCTCGCTCCTGAGCAGCACTGGACGCAACCGCCGCCCCGCTATACCGAGGCAACGCTCGTCAAGGCGCTGGAAGAACTTGGTATCGGCCGACCGAGCACCTACGCCCCGACGATTGCGACAATCATGAATCGCAACTACGTCACGAAGGACGAGAAGGTGCTCGTACCGAGCGAGTTGGGAACGATTGTCACCGATGTGCTCGTCAAGAACTTCCCCGAGATCGTGGACTACGGCTTCACCTCACAGATGGAGGAGCGGCTGGACGATGTCGCGGACGGCAAGACGGCGTGGGTGCCGCTGCTGCACCAGTTCTATGGGCCGTTCGACGCCACCGCGAAGAAAGCGGAGGCGGATGGCGGCGCGGTGAAGGGTGAGGTGACGGACGAAATCTGCGATGTTTGCGGCAAGCCGATGGTCATTCGCGTTTCGCGCTACGGGCGCTTCCTTTCCTGCTCCGGCTACCCGGAATGCAAGAACACGAAGCAGATCGAAGGCTCTGGTGCACCGCCGCAGTACGTCAAAGCGCCCGACGAGCCGACCGACGACATTTGCCCGACCTGCGGCAAGCCGATGGTCGTCAAAACGGGGCGGTTCGGCCGCTTCATCGCCTGCGTGGATTACCCGACCTGCAAGACGAGCAAGAAGATCGAGGTGACAACGGGCATTCATTGCCCGCAGTGCGCCACCGGCGAACTTGTCCAGCGCAAAACCCGCAAGGGCAATCGCGTCTTCTGGGGCTGCAACCGCTACCCGGACTGCGACTACACGACCAATACCGATCCGCGCAAAGTCGCCCCCGAACCTGTCGCGGTTTCGGCGGATTAGGTTCCCCCTCCCCTGTCCCCTCCCCCCGCTGTGGCGGGAGAGGGGGACTCATCACGGCGTTTGTATTGCTTCGCCGAGGCATTGCTCGAAGCCGTACAAAGAGACACCCCTCTCCCGCGCACGGGAGAGGGGCAGGGGAGGGGGGAATCCCTCATTGCCGCCGTACATGGCGGGTGGTACGCTGCATTGATGACAAATGGACGTACACCAGAAGGAAACGATAGCAATCCATGCCATATATGAATGAACCTTCCTTGCCGCGCAAACACGGCACGACGATCCTTGCGGTGAAGCGCGGCGACATCGTGGCGATGGCGGGCGACGGGCAGATTACCTTCGGCGATGTCGTGATGAAACACGGCGCGAAAAAGGTCCGTACGCTCGGCGATGGCCGGGTGCTGGCAGGCTTCGCCGGCGCGGTCGCGGACGCGCTGACGCTATTCGAGAAGTTCGAAGCGCAACTGGACGAGCACAGCGGCAATTTGCGTAAGTCCGCCGTCGAACTGACGAAGGAGTGGCGGACGGACCGCTACCTTCGCCGCTTAGAGGCGCAGTTGCTCGTCGCGGACAGCGACCAGATTCTGCTGCTTTCCGGAGAGGGCGATGTAGTCGAGCCGGACGAGGGCGTAATCGCTATCGGTTCCGGCGGGCCATTCGCACTCGCCGCCGCAAAAGCGTATCTTGATGGAACGACGTACTCCGCGAAGGAGATCGCCGATAAAGCGATGCACATCGCCGCCGACACCTGCATCTACACCAACGACCACATTACTGTGCTGACGGTCGGCAAGGAAGAATCCGCCCTGCCGTACCGCCGAAGGACTGTACGATGAGCGCAACGGAACAGGTTACGACGCCCGCCCGCGATACCCGGCAGCCGCCGCAGGCCGCGAACGCAAGCCCGCCGAACAGTACGGCAACCACCATCACCGACGTTCCCCCACCGGCGGCGATGACGCCCGCCGAGATTGTCGCGGAATTGGACAAGTACATCATCGGCCAGAACGAAGCGAAGCGCGCCGTCGCCATCGCTCTGCGCAATCGCTTTCGGCGGCAGCTCCTGAGCGAAGACATGCGCGACGAAGTGACGCCGAAGAACATCCTGATGATGGGGCCGACGGGTGTCGGTAAGACGGAGATTGCCCGGCGCGTCGCGAAGATCGTGGACGCCCCCTTTATCAAAGTTGAGGCGACGAAGTTCACCGAGGTCGGCTATGTCGGCCGCGATGTCGAGTCCATCATCCGCGATCTGGTCGAAGTTTCGATCTCCAATCTCCATTCGATGCGCCTGGAAGCGGTGAAAAGCCAGGCGGAGGTCGCCGCACGGGAGCGACTGCTCACCTACCTGCTCGAACAAACGGACAATGACCGCCGTCCGCGCACGAACCGGCGAGCGGTCGCCCCGGTGGAGAAGCCTGAACCGGCGGTCGAAAATGCCGGTGCCGCGCAACGGCAGCGACGGCAACGCAAGAAACTGCTGGAAATGCTCAATCAGGACTTGCTCGAAGACGTAACGGTCGAAATTGACATCGAGCAATTCTTCGATGAGTATGGCGACGACGGCCCCTATGACGAGAGCAGTTACGGCGACTTTCTCGACGACCTGAGCCGTAATTCGTCACGCCGCCGCTCGCGCCGCGTCAGTGTCCGTGATGCGCGGCGCATCCTCACCCAGCAGGAAGCGTACCGGATGGTAGACTTCGACGCTGTGGTGGACGAGTCCATCCGCCGCGCCGAGGATGCCGCCGTCGTCTTCATTGACGAGATTGA
>JBBSFO010000557.1:0-3879 GCA_038238655.1 Thermomicrobiales bacterium
GACCTGATCGCCTCATCGCCGGAATACACCCCGGCGCAACGCCAACAGGTGATCGAGATCGTGGACCCGCTTGCCCGGTTGACGCGCGTTCATGCGATGCTGGCGGACAAACTGGATGTGCTCGACTTGCGCTCGAAGATCGAGAACGAAGCGCAGGCGAGCATGGATCATTCCCAGCGGGAGTATTACCTACGGGAGGAATTGCGGGCAATCCGCCGGGAGCTAGGCGAAGGCGGCGAGGAGTTTCTCGCGGACGACTTACGGGAGCGGATCGCTGCCGCCAATATGCCCGATGCGGTGCGCGTCAAGGCGATTCAGCAGGTGGAGCGCCTCGAAAACCAGCACCCGCAAAGCCCGGAGGTCGGCCTGCTGCGCACGTATATCGAATGGCTGCTGACGGTGCCGTGGAGCGTCGAGACGGAAGACAATCTCGACCTCGCCCATGCCGCCGCTATCCTCGATGAGGATCATTACGGCCTGGAGAAGGTCAAGGAGCGCGTCCTCGATTTCATCGCCGTCCGCTCGCTCGCGGGCGACAAGATGCGCACGCCGATCCTTTGCTTCGTCGGGCCACCCGGCGTCGGCAAGACGAGCCTCGGCAAATCCATCGCCCGCGCGCTCGACCGCAAATACGTGCGCATTTCGCTCGGTGGCGTTCGGGACGAGGCGGAGATTCGCGGTCACCGGCGGACATACGTCGGCGCGCTGCCGGGGCGCGTCGTCAAGGCGCTCTGCGATGCCGGGAGCCGCAACCCGGTCTTTGTACTCGATGAGGTGGACAAGATCGGCACGGACATCATCCGTGGCGATCCGGCGTCCGCGATGCTCGAAGTGCTCGACCCGGAGCAAAATAACGCCTTCGCGGACCATTATCTGGAAGTGCCGGTTGACCTGTCGCGCGTGCTCTTCATCACAACGGCGAACCTGCTCGATCCGATCCCCCCGGCGCTCCGCGACCGTATGGAAGTGATCGAAGTGTCGGGCTACACGGATGTCGAGAAGACGCAGATCGCGCGCGGCTTCCTACTCCCGAAGATGCTCGTCAGCCACGGATTGACGCCCAAACATCTCAAAGTGCCCGACGCCGCGCTGCGTCACCTCATCCATGAGTACACGCGGGAGGCGGGCGTCCGCAACCTCGAACGCGAGCTTGGCGCGCTTGGCCGCAAGATCGCCCGACGCGTCGCGAGTGGTGAAACAGGTTCAGTCACAATCAAGGCGGCCGCACTGCCCACCTATCTCGGCGTGCCGCGCTACGAATTTGGCGCGGCGGAGGAGCGCGCCGAGATCGGTGTCGCGACCGGGGTTGCCTACACCGAGTTCGGGGGCACGCTCTTGCCCATTGAGGTCGCGCTGGTGCCCGGCAAGGGCGATGTGAGGCTGACCGGCCAACTCGGTGATGTGATGCAGGAGTCCGCCCACGCAGCAATGACCTACGCGCGTTCCCGTGTGGTGGCGCTCGGCATTGATCCAACCCTGTTCGAAACGCGCTCGATCCATGTTCATGTGCCCGAGGGCGCCGTCCCAAAAGACGGGCCATCAGCGGGCGTGACGCTCGCTACCGCGCTGATTTCGGCGCTCACCAGCCGGGCGGTGCGGCACGATCTCGTGATGACGGGGGAGATCACGCTGCGCGGCAAGGTGTTACCAATCGGCGGCCTGAAAGAAAAGATGCTCGCCGCGCACCGCGCCGGCATCAAGACCTTCATCATGCCACGCCGCAATGCGAAAGACCTCGCCGACGTGCCCGCCGAAGTGCGCAACGAGATGGAAGTCCTGATGGTTGCACATATCGAGGAAATCCTGCCGCTCGCGCTTCTGCCCGATGAATCCTCCGGTTCCCCACCACCGAAGACGAAACGCTCGCCGCGCCGCGCCGCGCCGGCCCCGGCCTGGACCCCACCGGCACCATTATCGGGCGCAACCTCGTGAGATTGATCTTCGCAATCGTTCAACGCGGCGATCTGTCAGCACTCCTGGCAGCGCTGACCGGGGCGGGATTCCGGGTAACGGTGATCCGCAGTCGCGGCGGCTTCCTGCGCGTTGGCAGTGTCACGGTGATGATCGGAGTGGACGGCTCGCTCGTCCCAGACGTGTTCGCGATCCTCAAGCGAGTTTGCCGCCATCGCGTCCGGCTTTCCCTACCCATGGTCCCCGCCATTGAACCGGGCGTGATGACGATGCCGTACCCGGTCGAAATGGAGGTCGGCGGCGCCGTCTGCTTCACGCTCAAAGTCGCGCGCTACGTCCGCATTCAGGGCCAACCTGCCGCCCGCCCGAATAAATAATCCCAGCAGACCCAAGGGCTGAACCGCCACTACTGGTGGTTTAAAACGTCTCTTATGCCGTCTCGAATTCGCGCGTTTCCGGCAGCAGGATCGCGAGCGGAATGCCGAGGAGGGGAATGAGCGTCAGGACCTGAATGACGTGGGGCAGGCCGACGTGATCAGCGATCAAGCCGACCAAAATGGTCGCGAGCGCGCTGACGGTATATTCGGCGGTGATCGCCAGGCCTGCGCCGGTCGCACGATCGTGTGGTAACAGTTCCTGCATAGCGGCAAGCGTCACGGGCGTGGTACAGAGCAGGAGTAGCCCGGCGAAAAAGAGCGCGATAATAGACGGCACGCCACGCAGCACGGTAAAAAGAAAGAGGGGCAGCGCGGAGAACGAGAGCGAAACGAGGATGATCGGCTTTCGCCCGACGTGATCGCTCAACGTACCGCCGACAAAACCACCGATCACGCCCGCGAAGAAAAAGACGGAAGTCGCGATGCCTGCGTAGGTCAGCGGCTCACCGCGCTGTTTCAGGTACGCCACGATAAAAAGGGCGAAGGAGTTGAGCACCACGCCACGCACCATAATCACGCTAATCAGGCGGCGGAGCGCCGGGCCTTGTGTCCGCAACGCGCCGAACAGGTCGCGACGCGTCCGGGGTGCCGACCGAAGCCGGATCGGCGACAGGCCGAGGAAGGTGACCACGCCAATGGCGAGCGCTGGAAAGAAGGCAAGCGCGGTACCATGCAGGCCGAAGTGATTGATGATGAACACGACAACAATCGGGCCGATACTCCGGCCAAAATCACCGCCGTTCATGAAAATGGACATCCCCAGGCCCGACCGCCTGCCCGCCGACGCGGCGACCGTCGCGATAGCGGGCGCGTGGAACATCGCGCTCGACAAGCCGCTGGCGAGCAGCAGGAGCAGGACAACAATCGCGTTCGGGGCAATGCCGAGCGAGCAGGTGACGAGTGCGGTCGTGATCGGGGTGATGACGAGAAAGAGGCGGACACTGGCGCGATCCGCATAGTAGCCAACGATGGGCTGCGAGAGCGAAAAAAGGCGTTGCGCGGGTTGGAGAAACCCGGCGAGAAAAAGGGAGAGCGCGAACTTGTCCGTGAGGAATGGGATGAGCGGCGCGAGAAACGCCGGGTACATATCGTGAAAAAAGTGTGCGGCGGTGATGAGCAGGATCGTGCGGCGATTGAATGCCTTTGTGGTCGGTGCGACCGTCGCGGGGACGTCGGCGGCGGTGAGATTCGCCGCTTCGCTGGTTGACATGAGCGCAGTTTCCCTTCCGCAAGCAGAACCCTTTTGTCGCGCGGGAACGGTAGCATGCGTGCGCGGCCATGACAACATCATGTGAGGGGAAGGTTATGGCGTGAAGCGCAGCACGTACATGTTGCTGTCCGACAGCGCATTGAAGACGATACGCGTTCCATCCGGCGCCAGTTGCCATTCGTCCTGCGCGACGCGGAAGGGCAGCGCGGCGCGATCGGTGAGCGGTGTCATGTTGAGCGTCGCGACATCCATGCGGAGCAACTGATCCGCGCCGTTATCGGTTTGGAAGGGAAGAACGATCAGGGATTTGCTGTCCGGTGA
>JBBSFO010000558.1:0-3869 GCA_038238655.1 Thermomicrobiales bacterium
CGCGTGCGAGAGGATGTGGCAGTGGAAGGCCCATGCGCCCACTTCGGTACACTCAACGATCGCGTCAATCCGCTGGCCGGGCGCGACGTTCACGGTGTCGCACCGGTACGGCGGGTTCACGTAGCCGTCCTGCGCGACGATCGTCATCGGCATGCCGTGCAGGTGCATCGGGTGGATCATCAGCCCCTCGTTCATGAATCGCACGAGCAGCCTCTCGCCCTTGTTCGCCGTCACCACCTCCGTACCCGGGAAGCCCTTGCCATTGAGCGTGTAGCCCAGCGGCCCGTCGCCGAGGATCATCGTGTATTCCTTGTCGAACGCCGGGTACGCGCTCTTGTCCTTCGGCTCGATGATGAACGCGCCTAGCAGCCCCTTCGTCACCTGGAAGGCGCTGTTGAGGTGCGAGTGGTACATGTGCGAGCCGGGATTGCGCGCGATGAAGTCGTAGATGAACATCTCGCCGGGGTTGACGGGCGGCTGCGTGATGAAGGGCACGCCGTCCATCGGGTTGGGGATCAGGAGGCCGTGGAAATGGATCGCCGTCGCCTCGTCCCCCAGATCGTTCTTCAGGCGGATGCGCACCTTGTCGCCCTCGGTGACGCGGATCTCCGGGCCGGGCACGACGCCGTTGTAGGTGTACGCCTCGACCATCTGACCGGGCGTCACTTCCCACTGCACCTTCTTTGCCGACACATCGAAGACCTTGATGCCGTCCTGCATCGTGAAGGGCATCGGCGCGCTGCGGATGGTCTTCGGCTGCGCGAGGAAAGTCTTGACGCCCTCCTCGTGGTGCAGGTTCATCGCCTTCCAGTCTTTGGCGGGCGTCGCCGTCCCGGCGGGCGCGGAGCCGGCGCTCTGCGTCGCGTTGCTGTGATCCATCGTCGCCACCGCCGCCGATCCGTTTGCCGTCGGCGTCGGCGCGTTCACCGTGTTCGCCGCCCCACTACCGGCGGGAGCATTGCGCGCCGTGTTCGTCGCATAGGGCGCGTCCTGCATGATGCTTGCTTGATTGCCGCACGCAACGAGGACACCCAGCCCACCCGCGCCCATCGCGCCCACCAGGAACCGCCGCCGTGAAAGACCCGCATATTTCGCCATCGTGTGTCACTCCTCACGTTCGGGTAGCTTCGGTGCCATATCGCTGGGTATGCCGCCTCGTCATACCCGTCACTCCACGCAGTGTAGCGGTCGCCCCGTCACACGACCGTCACACGTCATGCGGCGGTGTGTCAAAACCGTTGAAGAATTGGGATTGCCCCTCCCCCAATCGTGGAGGAGGGGCGGGGAGGGAGCGTTCACTGCCTCGTCAGGTGCGCGTCACTTCGTCACTTTGAGCACACCGAGCGCGCCCTTGTTCACGTCGGCGAAACTGTGGGTGACGAAGGGATACGTGCCTTCCTCGGGGATCGTGAACTCCACCATGTATGCGCCGCCGGGCGGGATCGTCACCGTCTGCATCCCGTGCTGCACATTCGCCGGGTTGCCGTCCGCGTAGGCGTTCTCGAAGATCGTGCCGATGACGTGGAAGGCCGAGAACTCGCTCGGCCCGGCGTTGACGATGTAAAGCCGCACGCGCTCGCCCACCTTCGCCGCCAGCGGCGTGTCATTGTACTGATTCTCGTAACCATTATAGGTGACGTAATCAGGCTCCGCCTTGAGCGCCTTATCGACGTCCAGCGTCTGCACCTCGCCCTGCTTGCCCGTCACGTAGAACTCGCTCTGCACGATCATGTACTCGCGGGCGGTGGGCAGCGGGGTGGGCGGATCGACGACGACCGCGCCGTACATCCCGCTCGCCATGTGGGCGATCACGAGCGGCGAGCCGCAGTGGTACATGAAGACGCCGGGATAGTCCGCTTTCCAGTCGAAGGCGAAACTCGCATTGGGCTTAACATCAATGTAATCCACGCTCGGCGGCACCTGCGCGGCGTGAAAGTCGATCGAGTGCGGCATCGTGCCCGTGTTCTCCAGCGTGAACTGCACGGTATCGTCCTGCTTGACGTGAACCACCGGGGCGGGGACCGTGCCACCGAAGTTCCACTCCGCGAAGCGCACGCCGGGGGCGATCTCAGCCGTTTGTTCCGTCACCGTGAGGGTGAGCGTCCGCACGTTCGTCGTGCCGGGCACGAGCGGCAGGAGCGCGGGCAACGCGGCATCGTACGGTGTGTGCGGCACGGCGGGCGTCGTCGCCTGCGCCGGCATGGCGGTCGTATCATGGCCGCCAGTAGCCGTCGGCTTCGGGGCGGCGGTGGCGATCACGCCGTTCTCGCCATTGCCGATGATCGCGCGCGTCGGTTGCGCCGCCAGCGAAAGGCCACCGTTCGTGCTCGGCCCGCTTTGGGTCGTGCCCTTGTTGCCGCCGATGACGCCGCCCGAAATAAGCGCGAAGCCGCCGACAATGAGCAGCGAGGGGACGACAATCAAGGAAACGAGGAGGCGAAATCGCCGGTCTGTATCCATTCTCTATGCTCCTTGCACCCGCATCGGTACACGTTGTGGGACACTGTAGTCCCTTCTGTACCCAGTCTAGGGGCATCGTGCGACGGACGCTGTGAGAATTGTCACGCGGTGGGGCGATCAGGCATCGGCGGCGATCTCGGTGAGGCGGTCGCGGTCGAGGATCGTGATGCGTCCGCCCGCAATGCCGATGATCCCCTCGCGATCCAGCGTGTGCAGCGAGCGATTGACCATCTCCCGCGCCGCGCCGACCATCGCCGCCATCTCGGTCTGCGTCTGCTCGTGCGGGTCGTCGAGGAGTGTCCGGGCGACGCGGCCGATCACCGGGCGGAAGGCGAGATTTTCGACGATCTCGGTGAGGCGCCGGTTGCGCGCGGCGAAAACCGCCACGGCGTTCTCAGCGAAGACGGGCGTCGTGCGGACGAGCCGGGTGATGTCGGCCGCCGGGAGGGCGTAGATGAGCGTATCGGTGAACGCCTCGGCGCTCGCCGGATACGGGCCGTGATCGAAGACGGGGACTTCGGCGAAACTGTCGCCCGCGTCCGCGAAGAGCAGCGTCTGCTCACGGCCACTGGGCGATCGCTTGAGGATGCGCACCGTGCCGCTGCCGACGATATGGAGGGCGGTGGCGGGCTCGCCCTCGGTGAAGATCACCGCACCGCGCCGGTACTGCCGGGACGTCATCCGCGCCGCGACCTCGCCGCGCACCGCGTCCGGCAGCCGCGCGAAGAGCGGGTGTACCGCCAGGAGTGCGCCGGGGTCCATCGCTGCCATCGAGATTCCCTCCCGCTATCCGTTCGCCGTCATGCTGGCAGGATACGCAGCAGCGATCAGGAGGGCAAGACGGCGGGAGGAAAATCAGGGAATGAGGCTGCTCCCTCCAGCCGCGATCATCGCGGGGTGCCACGGCGGGTCCCAGACGAGGTCGAGTTCGACACGCTCCACGCCGTCCATCCAGTGGAGCGTGTCGCGGATCGCGTCCGCCACTACGTCATGGAGGGGGCAACCGCGCGTGGTGAGCATCATCACAATGCAGACCGTCTCGTCGCGCACCGTCACGCCGTAGATCAGGCCGAGGGTGACGATATCGAGGCCGAGTTCCGGGTCGATGATCCAGCGGAGGCGGTTGATCACCGCCGCCCGCATCAGGGGAGAGATTACCGTCGCCATATCAATCTCCGATCTCTTGCGTCGCCCGCGCCGTCCGCGCCGCCTGATGCTCCGGGGTGCGCGATGAGCGGCGATGCGGCAGGAGGACGGCGAGCACGACGCCGAAGAGCGCCACCGCGCCCGCCGCCGCGCACCACGCCCCGACGCGAATGAGCGCGACGCGACCGGCGAGCAAACCGGTCGCAGTCGTGGCAAAACCGAGTGCATACACTGAGATCGCCACGATGGCCGCCCGCTGTGGC
>JBBSFO010000559.1:0-3810 GCA_038238655.1 Thermomicrobiales bacterium
ATCGTGGCGCCGGTGATGAAGGCCGCGTCGTCGCTGGCGAGGAAGGAGGCGAGAGCGGCGACTTCCTCCGGCGTGCCAGCGCGACCGAGCGGGATGTGGGAAATGAGACGATCCAGCATGTCGGGCCGGACGAGTGGGGTCTGGATCGTGCCCGGGCAAATTGCGTTGGCCGTCACGCCGCTCGTGCCGAGGTCGAGGACGAGGGAGCGGGTGAAGTTGATGACGCCCGCCTTCGATGCCGCGTACGCAGGGAAGGGGTAGCCCATCAAGCCGCTCGTGGAACCCATCGTGATGATGCGCCCCCATCCCCGGTCCCGCATGGCGGGAATGAACGCTTTGGCGCACAGGAACATGCCAGTGAGATTGACGGCGAGCACCCGGTTCCAGTCCGCGATGCGTTGCTCGCCCAATGATTCCCGAACAATGATCCCGGCGACGCAGCAGAGGATGTCCGCGTGCCCGAAGGTATCCGTCACGGTATCACGCAGGGTGTTCACCGACGCCTCATCCGCGACATCCATCGCGAATGCACGGCCTTGCCCACCCGCTTGCACGATCTGGCTCGCCGTTGCTTCCGCGCCGATCGCGTTGATATCCGCACAAGCAACGAATGCGCCATCCGCCGCCAAGCGCAGCGCAATTGCCCGCCCGATACCCGACCCTGCCCCCGTCACGACCGCCACCCGCCCGTCATGTCGCGCCATCGGCGTCATACTCCTTAATCGAGGGAGCACTGTCGGAACCAAGTGAACCGCAGAGAACGCAGAGAACGCAAAGAGGAAAAGGAAAAAGATGGAGGCGGAAGATCGAGCCGATGTATGCCCCCTTCCTCCGCGCCTCTGCGTTCTCTGCGCCTCTGCGGTTCTCCCCGGTTTCTTCTCCACGGCATAGGGTTGCCTCAGACAGAGGCGGCGGGGAGGGTGACGGTGAAGATGCTACCGATGCCGAGGGCGCTGGTGAGGGCGATCGTGCCGCCCATCAGTTCGACGAGTTGTTTGGTGAGCGCGAGGCCGAGACCGGTGCCCTGCTGGGTGCGCGCGTAGCCGGACTCCACCTGCTGAAAGGCCTCGAAGACGATAGCCCGATGTTCCAGAGCGATGCCGATGCCCGTATCCTCAATCGTAATCGCCACGGTTCCTGGCCCGGTGCCGCTGGCCGCGAGGGTGATTGCACCACCCGGCGGCGTGAATTTGTGCGCGTTCGACAGGAGATTGAGAAGTACCTGTCGCAGCCGGTCCCGATCCGCGATCACGTCCGGCAAGTCGTCGGGGAGGGCAAGCGAGAAGTGCTGCTCCTTCGCGGCGATCAGGGGCGCGAGCATCCGCTCGACCGCCGCGACTTCGGGGGCGAGCGGGAAGGCGACGCGATCAAGCGTCTGATGACCTGCCTCGACACGCGCGACATCGAGGATGTTGTTGACCATCATCAGTAGATGCTTGCCGCTCTCCGAAATATCCTGATAGGCCAGTTCCTGCTCCTCCTGCGTGAGGATGACGTGATCGGCGAGCAGTTGGGCGAAGCCAATGATCGCATTGAGCGGGGTACGCAGTTCGTGGCTGACATTGGCGAGGAAGGCGCTTTTGTGACGGTTCGCGGCGACGAGCGCGGCATTCTGCTCCTGCAATTGGGCAATGAAGATGGCACGTTCCATGCTCGCGGCGGCCTGCCGCCCGAAGAGTTGGGCGCGGGCAAACTCCTCCTCGGTATACGCCGAGGCATCTCTGCGGACGAAGGTCAGCGCCCCGGTCGCGCGACCGGCGACGACGAGCGGAACGATGATGATGTGCTCGCGGATTTCCGCGGCATTCTCCTGAGAAAAGAAGATGGAACGTGGATCATCCTGCGAATTGTTGACCACGATTGGCTCGCGGCGCTGCACCGCGAGGCCCGTCAGACCTTCACCGACCGCGAGGGAAGCGTGCGCCGGTTCGAGTACGCCGTTGCGCACGTAGATGAGGCAGTGCAGTTTGCCGTCATCGGGATCAATGCGCCAAAGCGCCGTCCGACTGTGCGGAAGGATCGTCAGTGCCGCCTCGGCGATGACGCGCGCCATCTCAAGGAGCGGCTTCCCCTGATCGTCGGGCGCGTAACTGGCGAATCGCTCGCTGACGCGGAGCAGCGATTGCAACCCTTTCGCCTGCTCCTGCGCCGCCGCGTACCGACGCGCGTTGGTAACGGCGATGGCAACTTGTGGCGCGAAGAGTTTGAGGAGGTAGAGATCGTCCGGCGTGAAGGCGTCCGTGCCGGGCCGCGCGAGGTAGAACACACCAACAGGACGCTCGGCAATCAACGGGACCATCAGCGCGCTCCGATGATGCGCGTGATGGTCGGGATGCTTGCTCGGGAGGTACAGATCGTCCCGCCATTGCGGTGCCAGCAGATCGTCAATCAGGAACGATTCGCCCGTTCGGTAGGCACGCCCGGTCAGGCTGCCGTAAATCGCGCGCTCCTGACCGAGGAGCAGTGCGGCATAGTCCGCGTCGCCACGGACACACGCGATTTTCAGGACATCGCGGCCCGGCACATCGAGCGTGACCGACGCGCGCTCGGAAGGGACGAGACGCCCGACCGCTGCGAGAATCTGATCGAGGAGCGTGTCGAGATCGAGCGAGGCGGCGACAGCGGCGCTCGTTTCGAGGAGCGTCGCCATCGCGGCCGCCTGCCGCTCCGGCGAGAGCGCCGTGACCTGGGGTGGGACGATTCGCTGTTCGATTCGATCCATTATGCGGCTCGCCTATTCCCCAACAGTTGCAATGTGAAGCACGGTAGCAGACCGAGGCGGGAAACGCAAAAGGAAGTCAGTAGTGAATAGTGGGTAGCCGAGAGCAAGAATAGTGCGAGAAAAAATAATAGCACCTGAGAGTGTAGAAATAGTGTGATACAACCATCCATCAATGCGAGATTCCGCGTATCAAGTGGTTCAGTCCGGCCTCGACAGGCTGTGCGGTGGTGATTCACATGCACACCGAGTAAAATCATTGACCATTGGCTGCCGGCTACTGACTACTGGAGCGAAAATGTCTGACGATCACGCATCCTCATCGAATGGCGCGCAGCCGACAAGCGCGCTGACGCAGCAGCAGTTCACCTTTCTCAGTGAGCTGCGCTCGTACGTCCGCGAGGAGGCAGGATGGATCCGCACGCTCACCGACGCAATCCAGCGTGGGGTAGCGGGCGAGGAAACGGCGACCGATGTGGGCCGGGCCGTTGCCGATGTCAGCGCGCCCTATCGTGCCGAAATCGCCCGCATCCGCGCGCTCGAGGTACCGGAGGGATGTGAGGCAGTCGGCACAGCGCTGGACACCGAAACCGACCGAGCGGAAGAATATCTCGCCGCGCTCGCCCGATGGACGGCAGCGGGGCAGGTCGGCATCTCGCTCCTGCGCGAAAATGCCGGAGAAGAAGTGCACGAAGCGCTCGAGCGTTTCCTCAATGCGCGTGACGCCTTCGAGCAAGCCTATACCGAGGCCGCCCGGCTCCTCGAATGAGGAGAAGGGACACAACCTCGGCTCAGTAAGGGATGGCACTGCTTGTTTCTGGTTGCTTTCTCCTGGTTGCTTCTGGAATCCACAGCCGCCTATTGGAAACCAGTCCTCAACCTCTTGAGACGATCACGCTCGTCACCCCTCGGTACATGCCCGGTCTGTCTGAACGCAATACCGATAGCAAAGACAGCGGCTGACTGGCAGATTCCCTGCGCCACGGTTTGGTACAGGCGAGCTTCTCGACGCGTCACAAGCGGTCTTGTATAACGAGATGGAGCGGTATCTTGCCCTGTTTGAAGCGGCTTCGGGCACATCACACAGCCTA
>JBBSFO010000560.1:0-3809 GCA_038238655.1 Thermomicrobiales bacterium
AATTAAACACCCGCTGCGGGGGGGGGGGGCGCCCGCCCCGGGGGCGGGGGCGCCGCACCAGCCGGCCCACGCCCCCCGCCCCCCTGCCCACTGCCCGATGAAACACGTCATCGCACCCGTGGACGAAATACTGCCCGGCAGGCACAAGATTGTCGAGGTGGCGGGGCGATCCATCGGGGTCTTCAATATCGGCGGGGAGTTCTTCGCCCTGCGCAACAGTTGCCCGCATCAGGGCGGGCCGCTTTGTACGGGACGTGTCTCCGGGTTTGTGATCGCCGATACGCCGGGCGAGTACCAGTACAGCCGCCAGGGCGAAATCCTGCGCTGCCCCTGGCACGGCTGGGAGTTCGACATCCGCACCGGGCAATCGTGGTTCGATCCGGCCAAAGTGCGCGTCCGCCGCTACGACGTGACCGTCGCGCCGGACGGCGTCGCTGCTGCCGAACCACCCCCTGCCCCCGGCCTCGAACCCGGCCCCTACGTCGCCGAAACCTACGATGTTTCGGTCGAGCGGCAAATGATTCTGGTGGACGTGCCGGGGTGAATGCACCCCTCCCCCGCCGCAGCGGGGGAGGGGTGCCACGCTCATTCGGATGTGTCACTGCGTATCGAATATTCGGTCACGCGCTCGCGAATATCTTCATTCGCATCGAAATGGCATTCTTCTACCATCCACTGCGGCAATGGTCCAAGATCGTAAAGCAGGTCCAATGCCCACTCTCTGCAATGTGAGCAGGAGCCGAGTTCGTAGATAGTCGTGAGCACTTCCGCGCTTTCCGGCCTTGGATTCTTCGTATAGATACTCAACGCATCAAGCCCAATGCTGTGCCGCGCTTCGTCGGTTTCAACGCGACGCAAACAATCCTCCATCAACACATGATCGCCGTCGCGGTAGTTACTCCGCAGCAATCCTATCCCGCGCGCGACGAGATGGTGTGTGGTCGTGAAATAGCGCGCTAATTCGCGAACCGCCGGGTGCGCGACGTTTTCCAACGCGCGATATGCCCACCAGGCAATACGCTCCTCAAGCGTCGCATTCCACACATCGTACTCGGCGTCCGAGGCAGTGCGCGCAAGTACAATCAATCGGTCAGGAGCAAGCGAGAATGCACGTCTCGCAAAAATACTGATCAGAGGATATAACCGTGCCGGTTCGGTCTCGCGCAGCAGTTCTTCCGCCGCACGTATGAGGTCAGTATCCCCTGCCTGGCTTCCCCACCGCTGTACATCGCTATGGGATAGGGGCTTACGCTCCTTTTTCGCATAGTCGGCGATCCGCGATAGCATTTGTTCGTATGTCCATGCTGTTGGATCGGCGCGATTTGCCGATTTAACTTCTCGCCCTCCGTAGACATGGTTCATGTATGCGGTGATATGTGGGTTCGCCGTGGCAGCCCGCAGTAGTGCGGCAGCAACTTCCTCTTTTCCTTGCCGTTTTTCGAGCCGCGACAATGCCCAATTACTGAACCAGGCTTCGGGATCATCAAGGAGCCACTGACCGAGGAGATCGGCAGCAAAGAGAAATCCTTTGAGTCCGTCGAGTGCAACGAGGTACACGTTGCCTTCGCGCTCTCGTGCATACTTGGAGCGTGTCGCGACGTTCGCGGCAAACGCGGCATAGAGTGCCGCTCGCGCCGTCATATCACCCTCTTCGGCGTATTGCCAAGCAAAAGCGAAAAGTTGGTCCGCATCAAGGGCCGGATCAATCGGCGTCCGCTCCAGCGCGACCAGAATTTGATCGTGATACCACTCCTGCGCATCGGTGCATTCGATCAATTCAAGCAGATACCAGGATCGCGCACCCTCGATCTGGCGGTCGTACTGTAGACCATGAGTACAGGCGTAGAGGATCACATCGCGGTACGGCGCATCGTCGTGGTCGCGCAAGTAGAGGATGGCGCGGCCCAGGCCAGCAGCGAGGATGCGGCGAAACTCCTCAACCTCCATCCGCTAGAGCCATTCCTTCAACTGCGCGGGGGCGACGTTGCCGCCGCTGACGATGATCGCGACCTTTTCGCCGGGGCGGAGGGAGAACTTGCCGAGCAGGACGGCTGCGGTCGCCGCCGCGCCCGCCGGTTCGGCGACGAGTTTGCACCGCTCGATCAGGAAGCGCATCCCCTGCTTGATCTCGTCGTCCGTGAGGCAGATGACTGCTTCGACGTACCGCCGCACCTGGGCGAGCGGCAGTTCGCCGACAAAGGGGGGCGCGAGGCCATCCGCGATGGTGTCCACACGGTCGAGGTGGACGACGGAACCGGCGGCGAGGCTGCGGGTCATCGCATCCGCGCCGGTCGGCTCGACACCGATCACGCGGGCCGACGGCTTCCCCTCGCCGATAGCGGTCGCGACGCCGCCGATCAGCCCGCCGCCGCCGATGCCGACGACGACCGTGTCCACATCGGGCAGATCGTCGAGGATTTCCAGCCCGATCGTCCCCGACCCGGCGAGTGTGCGGGAAGAATCGAAGGGATGGATGAAGGTCAGATTGCGCTCCTCGCGTAGCCGGTACATCTCCGCGAAGGCTTCCGTGGCGGTCGGGCCGTGCAGAATCACCTCCGCGCCGTAGCCGCGCGTCGCCGCGACCTTGATCGGGCTTGCCGACTCGGCCATCACAATTGTCGCCGCGACGCCCGCCGCCCGCGCCGCCCACGCCACCGCCGCCGCATGATTGCCGGACGAGACGGTGATGACGCCGCGCGCCTTCTCGTCGTCCGAGAGTTGCACGATGTTGTTGTACGCGCCGCGCGCCTTGAAAGACCCCGTCTTCTGAAAGTTCTCGGCCTTCAAGTAGATCTCCACGCCCAGCCGCTCCCCCATCGTCCGAGATGTGAAGAGCGGCGTGCGGTGCAGCGTGCCCGCGATCCGTGTGCGCGCCCCCTCGATGTCGTGCAGTGTCGGTGCGTCCATCTCGCTCCCCTTCCTCGCCGTCCTCATGCCGGAGGGTAGTATACCGCGAAAGAACCTAACCCCCGGCCCCTCCCCTTCCTCGCGGGAAGGGGCCGGGGGTTAGGTTCCCCACTCATCCAATCCCCCGCGCCCGGCGTAGACAGAATGGAGCAACGAGCGCGATGCGTGGAATGCGACGGGCGGGCGCGGTGTTCCAAAAGGATGCGGCACGACGGTTCGGGTGGCATCGGCTCTGCAACGGGAATCCATCGGGCCGTGGTCTGCCGGTGCTTCCCTTCATCCACGCCCGCCACTCGTCAGACTGCCACTCCGCGAACCAGGACGTTCGCGGCGGAATCTGGCGGACCATGTCGTCCGCCATGCAGCGGGAAGGACCTGTACCGATGGTAACCGTAACGAATGGCGCCCGGCGCCCGGCCCACACGCACCAGGCAATCCTCACGACACCCGTGGACAAAGAACGCATCAAGCACGCGGTCCGAGAGATTATCGCCGCCGTCGGCGAGAATGCGGATCGCGACGGACTGATCGAGACGCCCCGCCGCATCGCCGATATGTATGAAGAAATCTTCGCGGGACTGCGAACCGATCCCTACAAATTCCTCGACGTGACCTTTGACGAGGCGTACTCGGAGATGGTCGTCCTCAAGGACATTCCCTTCTACTCGATGTGCGAGCACCATTTCGCCCCCTTCCACGGCGTCGCACACGTCGCGTACATCCCCAAGGGGCGCGTCGTCGGCCTGTCGAAGCTCGCCCGCGTCGTGGAGGCATACGCCCGCCGCCCACAGGTGCAGGAACGGCTGACCGCGCAGATCGCCGACACGATCATGGAAGGGCTGGACCCGAAGGGCGCGGCGGTCGTCATCCAGGCGGAGCATACCTGCCTGACGATGCGCGGT
>JBBSFO010000561.1:0-3777 GCA_038238655.1 Thermomicrobiales bacterium
GATGACTCATGTTCACTGAAAGGTATCGGGATTGCCCCGGTCTTGCACGCGATGCCGACGATGCCTCTTGCAGGCGATCCTCCGCGTCCGTCTCGCCGAGCGCTTGCTCCCTTGATGTCCGTATCGTACGACCGAATCCTGACAGAAACATCCGTAATTCCACCTATTTCGCTGACACCGTTGTCAGAATCGCGCGGCGCACAGATTCGACGGTTGGCAGGGCATATTTCCGCAATGGTCCGCTTGGAATTGGCACCGGAGCCGCGCCGACCCGCATCACGGGCGCGATCAGGTCGCCGCCGACGCGCTCCATCACGGTCGCGATTACCTCCGCACCGATCCCACCCGCGATCCATGCCTCGTGCACAGTGACGAGGCGCCCCGTCTTGTGGACGGACGCCGCGACCAGATCGGCGTCCCACGGTGCAAGTGAGCGGAGATCAATTACCTCGGCATGGACATCTTCGAGCGCGAGCGACTCCGCCGCCTGAAGCGCGACTGGCACCATCGAGCCGACCGCCACGACCGTCACATCATCGCCCATATGCGCGAGCCGCGCGGGACCAATCGGCACGATGTGCTCGCCCGCCGGTACCGCCGCGCGGCTGCTGTGCGAAAGCGACATGCCCTCAAAGAACATCACCGGATTGTCGTCCCGGATTGCGGCGGTCATCATTCCCTTCGCGTCGGCGGGCGTCGCGGGCATGACGACTTTCAGGCCCGGTACGTGGGCGAACCATGCCGAGTAATCCTGCGGATGGCCGCCGTATGGCCCGTCGCCGACGCGCGTGCGGATGACGACGGGCGCACGGGCGCTGCCGCCCGTCATGTAATGGAGGTTCGGCGCTTGATTGATCAGTTGGTTCATCGCCGCAGGCAGGAACTCGCCGAAGCTGATCTCGACAATCGGCCGTCTGCCGAACAGCGCCGCGCCGAGTGCGACACCGACCATCGCCGATTCCGCAATCGGCGCATCGCGGACGCGACGGTCGCCGAATTCGTCGTGCAGCCCCTTCGTGCCCTGCATCGCGCCACCGAACCGACCGGCGTCCTGCCCGATGTAGCAAACGCGTTCGTCGCGGCGCATCTCCGCCGCGATCGCCTCAATGACCGCCTCCATATGTGTGAGGCGGTGCGTGACCGGCTCCGTGGTCTGGTTCACGCGTAAACCTCCCCGGCGGCGAGATCGGCGGCGATGACCTCGGGCGATGCTTTCGCCCGTTCCATCGCTTCTGCGACGGTCGCCTCCGCCGCTGTGCGCGCCTCGATCACGTCGGTGTGGGTCGCATCACCATGCTCCAGCAAGCGCGTGGCGAGCAATTCGAGCGGGTCATCGCCCGCGTCCCGGTCGGCGGCGGTGCGGTAGGAGGCATTGTCGCCCGCCCAATGGCCGCGCATGCGGATCGTCCGCGCCTCGATCAGCGTCGGGCCGTCACCGGCGCGGGCACGGTCGGTGGCCGCGCGCACGGCGGCGCGCACGGCGTCTATGTCCTGACCGTCCACAGCGATGCCCGGGATCCCGTATCCGGCGGCACGGGCGACGATGGGCGCGGGGAGATAGCCATGATGGCGCTGGGAGATCGCCCAGCCGTTATTCTGGCAAAGATAGACAATTGGCAATCGCCACGCGGCGGCGAGGACGATATTCTCGTGGAAGTCCCCCCGGTTCGCCGTGCCGTCGCCGAAGGTGCAGACGCAGACGCCCCCGGCGCCATTTTCCTGCAAGGCGAACGCCGCGCCTGTTGCGATGCCGAGCGAGGTGCCGAGATCGCCCGCGACCCACGGCACGATGCCCATCGCGATGGGCCCAGTGAAGGGTACCGCTCGCCCGCAACTGTATCCCGCTGGTTTCCCGAGCACCTGCGCGACGAGCCGCCAGAGCGCCGCGCCGCGCAACAGGTAGACAACGAACGGATCGCGGTAATGGGGCGCGACGATGTCCTCCGGGCGGCAATCATAGAAACTGCCGAGGATCGTCGCTTCCTCGCCCTCGCAGGGGAACCAGCGCGGGTTCGCGGCGCACAGCGCGTCATCGAGGACGCGGCAAAGGACCATCCAGCGATAGACGGCAAGATCGCTCCGGGTTGTCACTTGACTGCCTGTAATGATTTCCTGCTGCATTGGTTGTCCATTCGGTGGCGGTGGACTTCAGCTTGCCGTAGCGAGGGTCGGCAGGCTGAAGCCCACCGCCACCAGATTCTATCGGAATAGTCAGTCTACAGCGCGGAGAGCGTCTCGGTTTGCACATCGCTGACGTAATACTCCGCGCCGTTCTGCTCGACGAAGCGGACAACGCTGGCGAGCATTTCGTCGGCGTGGCGGGTGGACGTGCTGGTGCAGGTGATGCCGATGACAGCGACACCCCACGTATCCTGCGCCTCGATTTCCGCTACCGAGACATTGAACCGGTTCTGCAACCGCGCAAGGAGCGATTTCACGACGCTGCGTTTCTCCTTCAAGGAGTGCGCGCCGGGCAGTTCGAGCGCGATCCGCGCGACACTGACGATCATCTATGCCATCACCAACAGATCGCGCGGCGCGTCGTTCAGTTTTTCGCCGCCCGTCTCGGTGCAAACGACGCTGTCCTCGATGCGGACGCCGAATTTGCCGGGGATGTAAATGCCCGGTTCGTCGGAGAAGACCATGCCGACGCGTAGCGGCAACGTGTTCCCCTCGACCATGTACGGCTCCTCGTGCACATCGAGGCCGAGGCCGTGGCCGACGCGGTGGATGAAGTATTCGCCATAGCCCGCGTCCGTGATGACGTTGCGCGCCGCCCGGTCAATCTCCTGGCAGGCGACACCGGGCCGCACCGCCGCAAATGCCGCCTCATTCGCGCGGAGGACGGTCGTGTAGACGTTCCGGTATTCGTCGGACGGCTCGCCGATGTGCACCGTGCGCGTGATGTCCGAAACGTAGTGCTGATAGCGCCCGCCGAAGTCGAAGACAATCGCATCACCCGCACCAATCACGCGGTCGGCGGTGCTGTAGTGCGGGCTGGCGCTGTTCGGGCCGGAGGCGCAGATACAGAAGGCGACGGATTCCATGCCATAGTCGCGCATCAGCGCCATTAATCGCTCGGCCGCCTGACGTTCGGTCAGCCCGGCGATGGTCGTCTTCGTGAATGCGACCCATGCCTCGTCGGTGCGATGCGACGCCTCGCGGATCAGCGCGACCTCCGCCGCGTCCTTGCACATCCGCAGCTCGCGCATGATGCCGCCCGCGATTTCCCACTTCACTTCGGGCAGGTGGCGTTGCATCTTGATGAGAAAACTCGCCCAGAGTTCGTCGCCGGACGCGACCGATCGCGCGCCCGTTTCCCAGATAATGTCCGCCGCGATGCTCGACGGATCGGCGGTCTCTTCCCACGCGACCGGCTCGAACGGTACCCCGGCCGGGCCAAGGCGCGGCGCTTCCAGTTGCGGCACGACGATCTTCGGCGCGCCTTCCTTCGGGACGATCATCAGCGTCAGCCGCTCACTGTTGTGCGAGGGGTAGCCCGCGAGGTAGATCAAGTCTGCGCCGACACCGATCGCCAGGGCATCCACGCCCTGCCGCACCATCTCCGCCTGTGCTCGCCGCACTCGGTCATGATAATCCGCTCGCTGCCCGTCTGCCATCGGGGCCTCCTTGAGAAGTAGACAGTAGTCAGTAGACAGAGAGATTGATTCCCATTCTGTCTACTGACTACTGTCTACCGACTACTTGTCGCTGTCAATCACGCGCAAGGCTGGCCGAGGTGGGCGAGCGATGGGCTGACGCCCCATTCGGCCCAGC